>NZ_FUYT01000010.1:0-199753 GCF_900167995.1 Luteibacter sp. 22Crub2.1 | reverse complement strand
TGTAATGACCCACCACTTCCTGCACAGGTCACGCCGCTAACGCATATGCCTCAGCGGGTGTTTTCATCTTCAGCGCCTGATGGGGTCGCTGATGGTTGTAGAAGTGGATCCAGTCGCCAATCGTGCGCATCGCATGGGTCAGGCTTTCGAAGCGATGTCGGTGCACGCACTGCTCCTTCAAGGTGCGGATGACCCGCTCGACCATGCCGTTCTGCTGCGGGCAATGCGGCGTGATGAACTCTTGCTGCAAGCCATAGCTGCGGACCAGGTTGGTGTATTTTCGGCTGGTAAAAACCAAGCCGTTGTCCGACCGAAGAAGGAAGGGCGCGTTGACCTTGCCCAAGGTGCCGAAGCGGCTGATCAGGGCTTGCTCCAGCGCACCGGCGGCCGTGCTGGCCTTCCCACTGCGCGACAAATGCCAGCCAAGAAGTTCGCGGGTATGGCAATCGATGACCAACGCCAAGCTGAGCCAGCCGTCCTTGCCACCCCAGACCCGGCACAGATCCGTCGACCAGCGCTCGTCCGGCCGGGTGGCGACCGAGGGCAGTGCCTGGATACGTGGACGCTGGCCAATCGGCCGTTTGCGCACCTGCCAGCCCTTGAGCTGAAAGATGCGCTGGACCGTGTTCTTGTTCATGCCAAGCAGGCCTGCGACGGTCCGGTAGCCGAAGGACGGCTCCGCTTCGATGAGGGCTTTCACGGGTGCGGCGATCGCCTCCTGGATCTTCGGAGGCGCCTTGACCGAACGGTAATAGACCGTCCGCCTCGCCACGCCAAACCAGTGGCATAGCTTGACCATGGAGACCTCGAAACCATCGGCAAGCAATCCCTGCTGAAGGGAGACCATCAGGTCTCGTCCTTGCCCAGCAGGGAGCTCAATTTTTTTCGTGCACGCAGCTCCAGCATGGCTTCGCCGTAGGCTTCCTGGAGGTCCTTCAATTGACGCTCGTACTGTTCGCGGACGTCTTCTGGTTTGGCCCGCAAGGCGTTTTCCATGCCGCGTTTTGCATCCTCAACCCAGCCTTCGATTTCCGAAGGCGGCAGATCAAACTGGCGACTGGCTTCGGATATGGACGTCTTGCCCTGGATCACTTCCAGGACCAATGCCGACTTGCGGCGGGCCGTCCAGCGCTTAATTTCTTCTTCCATCACGATGCTCATGGGGGTGCTCCCTTGGGAAAGTAACACCTGAGCAGGATTTCAGTGGGTCATTACACATCCAAAGAAACGGTAGCCGTCTCATACAGGCATCTGGAGGCGGCTCTTGTGGGTGGAATTCCCCGCTCGATGAGGCAGATTTCTCGGTCGCATACATTTTCATCAAAAATCAGAATATTCGTATGTATTACGGATAAATCTCTACCTACCCTTGCACCTCATCTAATGCGGCGACCTCTAGGCCGCCTCACGAGGGAGAGTTCTGTGGTGGAGAGAAGCAAAGGATTGCGGTTTACAGGTCGCATCGCTGCATGCGCCATGTTGAGTGCATCGATATTTACGGGCGTCGGTAGATCCGCCTCTTCGACGACGGCTGATATCGCCGCCTACAAAGACGGCTATTGGGTTTATCTGGAAGACGGAGCTTTTCATTATAGGGAAGTTGCGGATGCTGCGACGTCAGCCGTGGAATTTAGATGTCGGCATCCTCAGGGCTATTTGTCCGGTTCTAATCACCGAAACTGCACGGTGTCTTCGATCAACGTTGAGAATCACTCTGCTTCAAATGATGGCAGTGGTCTCGATGAATACGATCTGGTTTGGATTACAATGCGCTACGAAACCGATCAGCATCCTGAAGGGGTGTTTCAGTCCAATTATTGGGGAGCTCACGCTGTTCGGTCTTGCCCATCTGGATATGCGATGTGGACAGCTGGCACCGGGATTGTTCCTAACAGGACCGTCGCTTCGCGACAATATGCGCGCTGAACGCCTCGCCAGAATCTTCCTTCCGATCGGCTGCTCAGCGCGAACACCGGAACATCAAACCTCTCCTGTCGCCTGGACGATGCGCTCTTAGTCGTTAATCCGATACATGCAGGAACATCGAGCAAGGTCGAGATGGCGTCAGATCTGATACTCCCTTCATCATTGCTACGTTTTGACCGAATCTATAATAGCGGCGCCGTTTCACCCACCCAGAGGAGTCTCGAGAGTTGGAAGATCGCTCCCCCTCTAGGACGACTAGGAGCCCGATGGAGGCATACATACGACCGGTCCTTGGAGCGCACCCGCTATTACGATTCGGAGGCGAAACAGTATGGCCTTGCAATGCAGGCTCGTCGGTCTGACGGATCCATCAGGGTATTCGAGCTACGAGGCGGCCAATATATAGCGGCGCGTGGTGACCTGGGCGCGCTTCTTGAGACTGCGGAAGGGTGGGAATTCACAGAAAATGACGGATCCAAAGAAACCTACGACAAAGGTGGCCGGTTGAGATCCATTGCCAATCGGTCAGGCGAAAAGGTCAGTCTTCATTACGGTGATGAGTTGGATGGGTCGCCACTCGCATTGGTCGTCGATTCGAAAGGAAGATCAATCAGTCTGATTTATGATGAGGCAGGGCGAATTTCAGAGCTACAGGCACCTGATGGCGCTACGACCAGATTTGAGTACGCTGGTGACGGGCCGAATGGACAGCTTTCTTCCGTAATTAAACCGGATGGGTCTAAGCTGACATATCTGTACGACGAGCCGTCGTATGTAGTGTATGCCAATCGGTTCCTGACGGGAGTTATCGGGCCCGATGGACGTCGCTGGGCGACATTTTCATATGATTTCAATGGGCATGCGACGCGAACGACGCACGCTGGCGGGGCAGGCCTCGCCGTGGTCGAAGCAGGGCTGTCCGGTTCATCATCCAGCACCATAGCCGGTGGTGGAACCACCTCCTACCTATTCGCGGATGTCGCGGGACAGCCGCGCTTGACGCAGTTGACGACGCCAGCTGTGGCGGGCAGGACGCGAGCATCCCTATCAGTGACCTACAACGATGACGGAACACCTGCGACGGTCAAGGATCTCGATGGTTCGGTTACGACATACGCTTACGATCCGAAGACGCACCTAGAGACTGCCCGTGTGGAGGGCTTCGGCTCGTTGGTCGCGCGGACGATACGAACGGCATGGGATCCTGGCTTGCGATTGCCTGTTCGTATCGAGGCGCCCGGGATGTGGGAGGAGATGCGATACAACGGCGATGGGCAACTTCTTGAATATCGTAAAGGTAGCGCTGACGACTCGTCTTCGGCGGATGGAGAAAGGACTACTCGCTTTGCGTACCGCGGCGACGGCTCGATACTTAGCGTTGATGGACCGCGTGAAGGGGATGATGACACTTACAGGTTCGAATATTTCGAGGTCGACGCGCCTGGCCGCACGAATGATCCGAAAAACTGCACTTGGCGTGCGGGTGACATGAAGTCGGTCACGAGCCCGTTAGGGAATGTGCGACAGGTGCTCGCTTACGATGGCGCTGGTCGCGCGCTGTCTGTCTTGGACGAAAATGACGTACGTATCGATATCACCTATGACATTCTAGGTAGGATTACTTCCAAGTCCCGAGAATCAGGCGGTTCCTCGAATGATCCCAAGGCAGGCGTCGGCTATTCGTACGACGTAGCAGGTAACCTCGCGGAGATCGTTGACGCTGACAACGTGAAAACGAAGCTCGTCTACGACGACGCTAGGCGCCTTACGAGTATCGAATTGGCGAACGGTAGCCGCGTCGTTTACCAGCTTGATGCGCGCGGACTTAAGACGAAAGAGACAGTCTTTGACGCGAATGCAGAGATCGTCGGGGATCGATCGAGGATATTCGATGCACTCGGGCGCGTTCGCACGAAGGTCGATGCGAAGGCGCAAAAAACCGAGTTTACCTACGACGCGGCGGGCAGGCTTGCGAGTTGGAGAGACCCATTAGGTAGAGTCGTAACACGAACTTATGACGCGCTCGGAAGGCTCTCTAGGCAGGTGGCCGACCCCTCCGACAGTGCTTCTGGACTAAGCCTCGCATACGACGGTCTGGATAGGCTTTCGTCGTTTACGGACCCCAAGGGCCTGGAGACGATCTACCTACGGAACGGTCTCGGTGACTTGCTCCGTGAATCGAGTCCAGATTCTGGCGAATCGACGTTTGTTCACGATAATACGGGCGCGCTTCTTCGCAAGGGAACTGCCGATGGGCACAGCATGTTGCATAGGTACGATATCGAAGGGCGGCTAGTCGGCATCACGATGGATGGCTCTGTCTCAAAGACGTTCGACTATCACTCACCGCCAGCTTATTGCGGTGTCGATGAGAGGCATTCGGTAGGTCGGCTCGCGACTGCTACCGATGGTCTTGGCCATACCTCATATTGTTACAACGCTGCAGGACAGATTACGCGAAAGGTTCAAAGTGTTCGTGGACGAGATTTCTCAATACGGTATGCCTATTCGCCGGCCGGTCGCCTCAGGGCGATAACCTATCCCGATGGATCCACAGTCTCCTATGATCGGGATGCTTCCGGCAACGTCGTGAAGGTTTCGCTGAATGATTCAGTACGGCGATTTCCCCATATTGACTGGCGTGCGTTGGAATGCGCTAGGAAAACCTCTTGAGTGGAGTTTTATGCCTGGAAGGAGAGTGATTCGCGAGTACGATTTGAATGGTAGAACGACGTCTATCCGATCGATAGGCACTAGCGGCCTTGATCTACGTTACGAGTATGATGCCGCAGGGCAGTTGGTGAGGACGCGTGATCGTGATGCCGAAGTTCAATGGAAATACGATCGTCTCGGACGCTTGGTCGAATCCAGTGATATCGCAGGGCCCGTCCAGAAGTATGCATACGATCTCACGGGAAATCGAACATCATTCACCGATGCCGCTGGGGTCCTTTCGTACGAATACCCCGTCGCCAGCCATCGACTCGTGCGTGCTGGGGATAGCGCGAGAGAATACGATGCATCAGGTCGTACTTCTACCGCCGGGGATGCACGGTTCACTTATAACGCTGACGGTCAAGTCGAAGACGCGTATGTTGGTGGGAAGCTAGTTGCTTCGTACGGTTACAACTCATGGGGTGAGCGCGTCTTAACCCGCCGGGGTTCGACTGAAACGATCACGGTCTATGACGAGAACGGTCACTGGATAGGCGACTACGCGCCAGATGGAAGGGCCCTTCGTCAGATCATCTGGATGGGTGATCATCCAGTAACGATTATGGATGGGACAAGGCTATACGCGATCGAGACTGATCATGCAGGTACGCCTCGCTCTGTCTACGACCGCCTACTTCGAAAAACGGTGTGGAGTTGGCCGGCGTCCGGGGAGGCGTTTGGCATGGATTCGCCGAACGAAGACCCCGACGGCGATGGGATTTCGTTCTCGCTCGATATGCGTTTTCCTGGGCAGCGATACGACGGATCCACTGGAGTCACTTACAATCACCTGCGCGACTACGATGCAAGCACGGGGAGATATCTCCAAAGCGATCCCCTCGGGGTTATGGGAGGTGCGAGCACCTATTCATACGCCTATGGTAGCCCGCTGGCGGGTAGTGATCCTCACGGGTTGCTGGTCAAGGCGACGTATTCGATTTCGGATAATGAGCTGACGGTTGAGGACCTGGATCACCCTGGCCGGATGTATTCGGTAGATGCGAGTTCTGGCGGAACGTTTGTTCGGTCCGGGTGGTTTGATGGCCGTCCCGAGCAACAGATTCCGGTCGGCCAGTATCAAATTCTCTCCCACAGGAGAGATGACTGGTTTCGTCTGGATCCTGTTGACGAGTTTCTCATGGATGATGTTCACCAGCCCTCGGGTCGACAGGCATTCAGGCTTCATCCGGGAACGAATAGCGTGGGGTGCATAACCGTGAATTCGCTTTCTCCGGAAGCTCTTTTTTATGGGGATGTCGTTGCGCCGATGATTCGAAACACATCCAGCGTTCAAATGACAGATTATTCTTCCAGGTCACTCATCCCAGGCGCTTTTCCGATACGTTACGGTGGCCCGGTTGAGACGCCAATCGACTATCTGGGAACTCTGGAGGTGAAGCCGTGAGGCAGGATGGCGCGATGGCATTCATTGGGACGGCGGCACTGTGGTTTACGCACGCGCTAGCGTTATTGGCTGTCGCCGTGTACGTGCTTTTTGTTGTCGCTAACTGGTTCGGTGCCTCGACAGCGTACTGGAAGGGCGCGCCGGCCGAGTACGGATGGCAAGCATGCGTTGTCCTCTATGTTCTTCCGATTTTTGGCCTCGCATTGATAAATGCAGTCAGATCCTACTTTCCGAGCTTAGTCGACAGTCGCGTCGCATCGCTCGTTAACTGGTTCGGGTCGCTTGGTGTGGCGTCGGCTGCCGTGTTGGTCTCGCTGCCGATTGCGTCCGTGAACGTGAGCTTCGGACATTGATGTCGCAAGCTGCGAATAATGTGTCCGGATACTCGCCTGGTTTGCATCGAGTCTGGTGAATCAGCCGCGCGTCATGACTAGTCGGTGGGAGCCAACTTTGTCGGCGGTGGGACCTTGCGGCAAGCGTCCCAGTCGCCAACAGGGTTGGCTCCCACCAGAGCCGGCAATTCTCCCGCCACAGCCGGTAATTCTTCCACCATAGCGGGTAATTCTGCCACCGGAGAAGGACTCTTTACCGGCGTCGGGATCTCGCCTCCATCCACTCGTAGACCACGGGCAAGAGCACCAGCGTCAGCAGCGTCGAGGTGATCAGCCCGCCGGCAACGACGGTAGCCAGAGGTCGCTGGGTCTCGGCGCCGACGCCGCTGGACAGCAACATCGGTAGCAACCCCAGGATCGCTACGGTGGCGGTCATCAGCACGGGGCGCAGACGTAACGTGCTCCCTCGAAGCACGGCGTCGCGAAGGTCACCACCGGCGTCACGCTGCCGGTCCAGAAAGCTGACCAGCACGATCCCGTTGAGCATGGCCACGCCGAACACCGCGATGAAGCCGACCGCCGAAGGTACGGACAGATACTGCCCGGTGATGAACAAGCCGATGACGCCGCCGATGACCGCGAACGGCACGTTGGCAAGAATCAGCGCCGCATGCCGGAACGAGCTGAACGCGGTGTAGAGCAGCACGAAGATGCAGAAGATCGTCAGCGGCACGATCAGTGCCAGACGCTTCATGGCCCGTTGCTGATTTTCGAACGCGCCGCCCCACTCGGTGTAATAGCCTGTCGGCAGGGTGAGTTCCGAGGCCAGCCGTGCCTCCGCCTCACGCACGAACCCGTCGATATCCCGGCCGCGTACATCCAGTCCGATGACGGCGAAGCGTTGCAGCGCCTCGCGGCGGATGAACGAATACCCCTCGGCCTGGGTGACGCGGGCGACCTGGGACAACTGCACCAGCGCGCCGGTCGGCGTGCGTAGCGGAATGCGCCCGATCGTTCCCGGCGAGGCCTTGCTGGCGTCGTCCAGTCGCACCGCGATGTCGAAACGGCGTACACCGTCGATAAGGCTGCTGACGGGTTCGCCACCGATACCGTTGCGAACCACGGTGAGTACATCGTCGGCATTGAGTCCGTAGCGAGCCAGGGCGGTGCGGTCGACCTCGATGCGCAGCTGCGGTTTGCCGAGGTTGGCTTCGAGCGCCAGGTCGGTTGCGCCCGGTACCGTCGCCAGTACGTCGCGCGCCCGGGCACTGAGCCGGTCGAGTGTGGCCAGATCGTCACCGTAGATCTTCAGCGCAAGGGTGGCGCGGACGCCGGAAATCAGCTCTTCGATGCGCATCTGGATGGGCTGGGTGTAGCTGACGACCGCGGTAGGCAGCGCGTCGGTCAGCTCCTGCTGCATCGCCGCCTCGATGGACTCGAGCGTCTGGCCGTCGCGCCATGCCGACGCGGGCTTGAGCGGGGTGTAGACCTCCATGTAGTTCACGTCCGCGGTTTCGCCTTTCTCGGCGCGTCCGATCATGGCCAGCGTCGTTTCGACCTCGGGTACGTTGGCCTTGATCCGCTCGGCAACCTGACGCGAAAGGTCGATCGACTCCTCGAGAGAGGAAGAAGGGATCGACGTGATCCGCCACATGATGGCGCCCTCGCGCAGGTTGGGCATGAACTCCTTGCCGAGGAAGGGGATAAGGGCGAATGTGCCCAGAAGCACGACCACGGCGCCGCCCAGGACGATGCGCCGGTGGTCGAGCGACCAGTGCAGCAGACGCCCGTAGCGGCTCTTGAGCCAGCCGACGAGCCTCGTATCCCGCTCCGGTCCCGGCTTCAGAAGCAGAGCGGCGAGGACGGGGACCAGCGTCAGGGCGAGCACCAGCGAGCCCGCCATGGCGAAGCCGATGTTGAACGCCATCGGACGAAACATTTTTCCTTCCAGGCCCTGCAGCCCGAACAGCGGAAGAAAAACCACGATGATGATGAGGATCGCGAAGGCGACCGGTGTCGCCACTTCGCGAGCGGCCTGCAGCACGGCGGCGCCCCGGTCCACCGTGTCGCCTTGCGCGGCACGCTCGCCCATGATGCGGTGAGCGTTCTCCACCATGACCACCGCGCCGTCCACCATCATGCCGATACCGATGGCCAGCCCCGCGAGCGACATGAGGTTGGCGGACAATCCCCACCGTTCCATGCCGATGAAGGCGATCAGCATCGCCAGGGGCAGGGTCGCAACGACGATCAGGGCGCTTCGCAGCTCGCCCAGAAAGAGAAACAGCACGACGGCGACCAGCAGGGCGCCTTCCAGCAAGGCGCGCGATGCCGTACTGACCGCCGCGTCCACGAGATCCGTGCGCTCGTAGACCGGTTTGACGACGGTGCCGGGAGGCAGCGCGCGACGCACCGTATCGAGCTTCGCCTTGACGGCGTCGACCACGCTCTTCGCGTTTTCGTCGATGCGCGCCAGTGCCTGGCCCAGGACGACCTCCTTGCCATCGCGCGTGACCGCGCCGGTCCGGAGTGCGCCTGCCTCCACGACGGACGCCACGTCACGGATGTACACCGGTGTGCCATCGTCGCTCTTCAACACGATGGAGCCGATGTCCTCCGCGTTGCGCAGCAAACCGACGCCTCGCACGAGGTATTGCTCCCGGCCGATGTCGATCGCGTTGCCGCCGACCTGTGCATTGTTCGATTCGACGGCCTGCATCACGTCCCTGAGTGCGAGTCGGTGCGCGACCAGGCGCATCGGATCGACGCGGACCTGAAACTGTCGCTCCTGCCCACCCCACGATGTCACGTCGTCGACACCGGGTGCCGTGCGCAGCACCAGGCGGACGGTCCAGTCCTGCAACGCACGGAGGTCCATGTCGGATGCGCTGCCGTCGTCGGTCTCGACGGTGTACCAGAAGACCTGTCCCAGGCCCGAGGTATTCGGACCCATCTCGGGCTTGCCATAGCCCTCGGGTAAACGTGCGGCGACCTGTTGCAGCCGTTCGTTCACGAGCTGGCGAGCGAAGTAGATGTCGGTGTCGTCATCGAAGTAGACGGCGACGTACGACAGCCCGAACAGACTCACCGAACGGATGGTTTCCACGCGGGGCAATCCGGCGAGGGCCGCTTCCACGGGGGTGGTCAGCAGGCGCTCCACGTCCTCGGCGGCGAGTCCGGAGGCCTCGGTGTAGACGTTGACCTGCACCGGCGTGACATCGGGGAAGGCATCGATGGGGAGCCGCTTCAGTGAGGCGACGCCAAGGGCGGCGATCGTCAGAACGCCCAGGATCACCAGCAGTTTGTAACGGAGGGAGAGTTCGACGAGACGGACGAGCATCAGTCGTCTCCCAGCTGCGAGCGCAGGAGGCGTGCTTTCAGGGCGAAGGCGCCTTTGCTGACGTAAGCGGCTCCCGCGGTCAGGCCACGGCGCACGACGGTCCAGCCGTCGCGTGTTTCGCCGACGTCCACCGCCATGGGCTCGAACGTTCCGGCCTCCTTGCCGCGCACGAACACCGTCGGTTCGTTTTTCAGCAGCACCACGGCTTCCGCGGGCACGGCGAGAACGCTGGCGGTCGCCGAAGTGGCGATACGCGTTTCCACGAGTTCCCCCGGGTGGAGCAGGTCGTCACGGTTGTCGACACGAAGGCGCACGCTGGTGGTGCGTGTTGCCTCGTCGGTCCGATGCGCGCGCTGGATGACGCTGCCGGGCCGTTCCGTTCCGTGCGCGACGATGGTAGCGGCCGCGCCGGGCCGTATCGCATCCGCGGCCGCGGGCGGGAGACGCGCTTCGACCCAGACGGTGTCCTCGGTGACCAGCGTGAACAGCGGTTTTCCCGCTTCGATGCGCTCGCCCACGAGGAAGTCGTCGGTCGTAATACGGCCCGCCTTCGGTGCGATGAGCTCGAACTGGCCGTCCGCGGCCGCTGAACCCCGCGCGACGATACGAGCGATCTGTCCTTCGGTCAGTCCGTAGGCACGTAACGCGGCGCGCGCCTGGTCCCGGGCGATCTTCGCTTCGCCGTAGCGACGCCCCGAAACGGCCTGGCGACCCAGCGCCGAAACGCGTGCCCAGTCCTGGCTGGCGACGATGAGGCGGCCCTGGGTTTCCGCCACCTCGATGCTCGACAACACGACCAGCGGGGTGCCGGCGGCGACAACGTCGCCGAGCTTCGCCTTTCGCTCGACGACCTGGACGGCGACGCGTGGCGAGACGATCAGGGTGGAATAGGCGTCGACCCTGACTTCGCCCGGGGCGGTGAGGGTGTCGGTCAGCTGGCGGGAGCGAAGCGTGTCGACGACGATGCCGGCATCGGCGATGGCCCGCGCGTCGAGTTTCAGCGGGTTTGCCGCTTCTTCGGCGCGTGCGGGTAAGAGGGACAGTGCCATCGCGAGCGCGAAAGCGGTCTTCAGAACGGGTCGATTCATGGGGTGGCATCCGTTGCGGGGCCGTCGATCCACTCGGGAAGACGGCCGGCGGCGGCGAGGTAATCGAACCAGGCCTGCCAGGTCTGCGCTTCCAGCGTGAGCGTGGACAGCGCGGTATCGAGGTTCTGCTTGAGCTGGACGAGGTAGTCGGAGGTGTCGAGTTCACCGGCCTGCCAGAGGCGTTCGAGTAGCGCGGCGCGCTCGCCCAGGGCTCCCGTTCGGGCTTTGCGCAGTGTTTCCGCGGTGCTTCGTAATACGCGATAGGTCATGGCGGTCTGACGTAGCGTCGCTTCCGCTTTCCATGCGGTCGCCTGTCGATCGGCGAGCGCGGCATCCGCTTCCGCCTGCGCCGCCATCACCTCGGCGCGGCCGGTGTTGCGCACCGGCAGCGGCATCGAGACGCTGATGCCGATGACCGGATCGCTGCGGCTACCGCTGCGGACCCGCCCGCCCGTGAGACTGATCGTGGGATCGGACAGTCGCGTGCGGCGGGCCACGGTGACGGCCGCATCGAGGCGTTGCTGCTCGGCACGGGCCTGCCGCAGTTCGAGGCGGTCGTCGAGGGCCTGTTCATCGATGCGATCGGGGCTGGCGGGCAGCGCTTCAGGTAGCGCAGGCCATCCGGCCGCCTGCCCGTCGTCTCGTTCGCCGCCGATAGCCGTCACCGAGGCCAGCGCCGCCGCGAGTTGCCCCTCGATAGCGGCTTGTTCGATGCGCGCCTCGGCCAGTGCCTGCGCGGCCAGATCCCGCTCCGGTGCGCTGATGTCACCGACACGCAGACGGTCCGCGGCGAGATGGTCGAAGCGTGTCATCGCCACGACGCGTTCCTCGCCAAGGCTGCGCTGCCGCCGTGCGAGTTCGGCCGAGGCCCACGCCTTGAGCCATTCGGCGGCGATATCGCGACGGCGCAGCGCGTAGGCGGCCTCGCTGACGCGTAAGGCGGCTTCGCTTTCGTCGACCCGGGCGCGTCGCTTGTCGCTCAGATCCAGCGACAGGCTGGCCGATGCCGTGCGGCGATCCACATCGGCGTTCTCGCCCTCGAGGGACAGCGTAGGGTTGTAGACGGGCTGCGCCGCGGCGCGGACACGGGCTTCGGCGGCGCGTCGCTGGGCGTCCGCCGCCTGGATGGCTGGGTTGTCGGCCCACAACGCGTGGATGCGGTCACGCACGGCGGGCGATGCGCGGTCGAGTGGCAGAGCGCTCGCGTGGCCCGCGGCGCACAGGCACACCCACGCGGCGCCGGAAAGCGCGATGCGTAGAGAAAACATGGATGGATCTCCGGAAAAACGGACGCGAATCGACGCGACCGCTCAGGCGGTCGGCATCGCACGGTGGCGTTCGTCAGGCGATCGGGGGGCGGAGCGGGGAGCGCTCGTAGGTCGGCGTCACACCGGTACGGAGCGTCGCGGTGATGTGTAGGTGCGGCACGCCGGCAAGCAGGGCGGGCATCGTCGAGGGTACGGCCACGTTATGGGCACAGCTGCAGTGGCAGCCGCCGCCTTCATTCAGAACGCAGGTATCGCCCGGTGCGGTGTCGCTGGTGGCGACGGCGGTCGTGGCACCCGCCGTGTCGACGGACGCGGACGTCGGTCCGTCGAGCAGGCAGAACGTGGCCATGGTCAGCTTGAACATCAGCATGGCCAGCGCGAGCACCCACACGCCGCGATGGCGGCGAAGTCGGGTGAACAGGCGGGGCGTGGCGAGATGCATGGGCTGCGATGCTACTGGACGGCGCGGCTGTTAGACAATTTCAGGCGTGGGGGCGGCCTGTTGGGCGGTGGCGTTGCCGGCCTGGGGGTCGCGCGCAGGCGCGCTCCTACACGGTGGTTGCGGCGGTCTCGTGGGCGACCGGCTGCTTGCCCGGCTTCGGCAGCTCGAAGTCGCGATAGCGGCCGGGGTCGCCGGCGAGGCCGGCTTCGGCGGCTTTGGCGATGTTGTACATCTCGCGGGCGGTGACGTAGTGGAGTACGTAGTGCACACCATCGTTGTAGACCGCCTCGAGGTGGTCGTGCATGGTATCGGCGGGAGCGCCGAGCAGCGTGTCCATGTCGCGTTCCTGGGTGCCGTGGGTGTGCACCTTGACGAAGACCCACTCGGGGCGGCCTTCGACGTGGATGCCCGTATCCACCCATTGATCGACACGCGAGGGCGTCGGTGGGCAGCCTTTGCGCACATCGGAGTTCTCGATACGCGGGATGACGCCGAAGCGCCGGTCTTTCCAGTTGAGGCCCAGCGGCCCCTGGATGATCAGCAGGTCGCCACTCGGTTTGCCGCCCACGCGCATCGGCACGCCGGTGTCGTGCGATTTGCAGCGCTGCGGGTCGTCGGTGGCGTAGTAGATCGCATTGGACATCCGCGTCTGCGTGTCGCTGGGGGCGGAGGGCAGGGTGAAGTCCGCGTAGCAACCCAGCTCGCGCAACAGGATCAGCTCGTTGTCGATGCCGCACCAGCGGCCATCGGCGCGCGAGTTGTCCAGGCACCAGTTACCGTGGATGAAGGCGAAGCGCAGCTGGCCGGTGACGGGATCGCGCGGCAAGGCATCGTGCCTGTCGTGCAGAAGCCGGTTGAAGCGGTCGATGGTGGCGACGAAGTTGGCTTCCGTGTCGTTGTCGTGATGCAGATGGATTTCGATCTCACCGTACCCGTCGGCACAAAGCGACTGCAGCTTGTCCAGGTGCTCCTCGACGTATTCCTCTTCCGGGTAGAAGAAACTGTGCTGTGGCACGCGGCCATCCGCGTCGCGGTGGCGCGCCGCCAGTGCGCGATAGTCGCTGCACCAGCGGTCTACGCGACGCCGCTGCGTATCGATGTCCACGCGGCCCCAGTTCGGCTCGAAATGGTCGACGAAGCAGAACAGCACGTGTTTCGGTCCTGCCACCTTCGGCGGCCTGCGCCGGGTCAGGTAGCCCCACAGCCAGTACTGCATGTTGCGTGCGCGGATGGCCACGGTGACCGCCGCGGCGACCAGCAGGAGCAGGACGAGCAGGGCGATGGCGATCACGTTCAGGCTCCGGCCGGGACGAGGGTGAGCAGCTGTTCGGCGTTGTTGCGCCACTGCCGCTCGCTGGCGATGTAGTCGCGGGCGGCGTCGCCCACGCGCTGGCGTTCGTCGGCATGGCGCGCCAGCGCGAGCACGCGCTCGACGCAGGCGGCGGCGTCACCGTGCGGAAACAGCCAGCCCGTGCGGCCATCGGCGATCACTTCCGCCACCGGCGCATAGTCGGGCGCGACCACCGCGACACCCATACCCATGAACTCGAACAGTTTCATGGGAGACCCGTAGTGATTGGAATTCGGCAGCACGGCATAGTCCATACAGGCGATCCAGCTGGCGACCTCGTCGTGCGGGACCCTGCCCGGCAGCAATACCCGGTCGGCCAGACCGCGATCCGCGATCAGCGCCCGGACCGCGGGCAGCGTCTTGCCATCGCCGACGAAGACCAGGGCCAGTTCCGGAACGGCATCCAGCTGCCCGGCGATAGCTTCGACGAAACCATCCACACCGTGCCAGTGGGCGAAGGCGCCGATATGGCCGCACACCACCCGGCCGGTCAGGCCGCGCGAGGCGCGCAGTGCGGCGACATCGAAGCGCGAAGGATCGAAACGTGGCAGGTCGACCGCATTGGGCGAGACCACACTGGGGGCGATGGCGCCATATGCGCCGCGCGCGACGTCACGAAAGTACGTGGAGATGAAGACCAGTCCCGTCGCACGCCGCAGACACCAGCCCTCGATACGCCGGGCCAGCCCTTTCATCGTCAGCGGGCGCACCCGGTCGACCAGCGCCGAGTCGTTGATCTCCAGCACCAGGGGAATGCCGCGCCGGCGTGCGAGCCAGATGGTGGCGAACAGGAACAGGGAGTAGCGTTCGTAGATCAGTGCGGGCGGCGCCTTGCGCCAGGCGCGTGCCATACGAAACCACGTGACCACGTTGTAAAGCAGCTCGAACATCTCGAAGACCACGCCAGGCAGTCGCGTCACCAGCGTGGCGATGCGACCCCGCTTGCCGGGCGAGGCGTCCTCGACCTCCCGCTCGGGATCGGCGCCGGGGAAAGACATGACGGAAACGTCGTGCCCGAGCTCACGCAGCGCCTGCACGATACCGCGGATATGCACTCCCTCGACGTGGCGACCGCGCGTGCGGTGGTGATACAGGATCTTCATGGCGCCGACCCTTCCAGTGCTGCGAAGCCGAAGCCCTGCGACAGCCACTCAGGCAGCATCACGTCGAGTGCCGCGGTCGCCTTGTCGCTGTCGTCGTGCATGAGCACGATGTCGCCGGGCACGGGCGGGTCGTTGCGCAGGCGGGCGATCAGCGTTTCCACCGGGGCATCCTGATAGTCGAGACTGTCGTAGGACCAGTAGACCAGATTGCGCTTGCGCCGCGCGAAGTGCAGCAGCAACTGCGCGCCCACGTAACCGCTGGGCGGGCGCATCCGGTGATGCGGGCGGTCGTCGAACAGCCGCAGCAGTGCGTCGGTGCGATACACCTCGTCCAGCTGTTTCGTGAGGGTCATGTTGCTGAAAGACCAGTGGCTGTACGAATGATTGCCGATCATGTGGCCCTCGGCGACGATCCGCTGCACGATCTCCGGATACTGCTCGATCTTCTCGCCGACAAGGAAGAAGCTGGCTTTGACGCCGTGCCTCGCGAGGGTGTCGAGCAGGCGCGGCGTGTGGCCTGGCTCGGGGCCGTCGTCGAAGCTGAGGTAGCGCAGGCGTGCGTCGCGCGTCCGGGTCATCACCAGGGTTTCGGGAAGAAGCCCGAGGAGTTCGAGTTTTCTGGGTTTTCGGATCATGGTGTTCGCGTGGGGCGCGGTTGGGCGCGTGTCGGTAGGTGGGGGTCGCGCGCGGGGCGCACTCCTGCATGGGCGACGTGGGTGAGGATGCGTTCGAGGCGGTCGATGTTTTCGTCCCAGCGGAACGTGGCGGCATGGTCGGCGATGGCGGCTGCGTCGAAGTGGCGTTCCAGGGCTTCGATCAGTGCGGTTCCCAGTTCGTGCGGCTGATGGGGCGGAACGAGGATGCCGGCGTGTTCGGGGACCACTTCGGGGATGCCACCCACATGGGTGGCGACGATGGGCGTGCCGCAGGCCATCGCTTCCAGTATCACGTTGGGAACGCCTTCGTTGTGACTGGGCAGGCAGAGGACATCCGCCGCACGGAACCAGTCGGCGGTGGCTGCGTGGTCCACCGCACCCTCGAAATGCACGGCGGTGGCACAACACAGCGACGCCGCGCGATCTTCGAGGTGAGCGCGGCTCGCACCGCTGCCGACGAAGACCAGACGTGCGTCGCGATGACGCCCGACCAGCTGCGGAAAGGCGTCGATCAGATCGTGGCAGCCCTTCGTCGCCTTGAGGTTGCCGACATAAAGGACGAGCGGTACCTCGGGCGGCAGCCCCAGCCGAAGCCGCGCGGCGGTGCGATCGCCGCTATGAAACACCCGCGTGTCGACCCCGTTGTACAGCGTCTCGACGGTGTCGGCGTGCGCACCCAGGGACACCGCGCGCGCGGCGAGCGCACGACTGACCGCGACGACGCCGGCCGCGCCACGCAGAGCCTGCCGGATCTGCGGACGCCGGAGACGTGCCTCCGCCTGCACGTTGAGGTCGCTGCCGTGCACCTTGACCACGTACGGTATACCGAGCAGCCGCGCGATCCACGCGCCGGCCACCGCATCCGGGAAGGCCCAGCTGGCGAGCAGCACGTCGTAGTGCGCGCTACGGATCTCGCGTCCGCGCTGCCACATGACGCAGGCGAAGAAGCACAACGCGTTGAGGAAGCGGCCGAAGCCCGGCGGGTGATAAAAGGTGAACCAGTCTTCGCGGATTCCCGACACACGCGTTTCGCCCTGGCGCCCCGCCATGCGCTCGCGAAATTCCACCGCGGTGAGTACATCTACGTCGTGACGCTCGCCGAGGCGCTGGAACTGCTGCCGGTTGAACGTGCCGCGCCGCGGATCCCACGGCGTGGGGAACAGGTTGGTCAGGACGAGGACTTTCACGTCACGGCCTCCCTGTCGCCGAAGTACAGGCGGCCATAGCGCGCCGCCATCGCGTCGAGCGAGCCATGCGCCTCGACCCAGTCGCGCGCGGCACGGCCCAGACGCGACGCGCGCTGCGATTCATGGAGCAGACCGAGCATCGCTTCGGCCAGTGCCGGGGGATCGCAGGCGGGCACGATATTCCCCGTCGCCCCGTCGCTGACGATCTCCGCGTTGCCGCCGACGTCGGTGGCGACGATGGGCAGGCCGGTGGCGCAGGCCTCCAGCAAGGCCATGGAGTAGCCCTCCGTGATCGAGGGCAGCACGAACAGGTCCAGGCCCTGGAGCAGTTCGCGTACGTCGTCGCGGTCGCCGAGAAAATGCACGCAGCCGGCGACGCCTTCATCGTACGCGCAGGCGCGTAAGGTCTCGCGAAGCTCGCCGTCGCCGATCAGCACGAGCGCGGTATCGGATCGCTTGTGGCGCACCAGGCGGAACGCGCGGATCAGGCTGGCCTGATCCTTCGCCCAGTTGAGCCGTCCCACGGTGCCGATGATCCGGGTGGCGTCGGGAATCTTCAAAAGGTTGGTCAGGCGTTCGTGCATGGCGTCGGACGCCACGTCGAAGCCTTCGACGACGATCCCGTTCGGCACTACGCAGGTTTTCCTGGCCGGCGCGACGCCGCGGCGTACCGCGTCGCGACGGGCGGCTTCGCATACCGCCACGACCGCGTCGGTCGCCTTCAGGGCGCGGCGAAACAACCATTCGCGGCGGCCACCCTTGCGGTTGGCACCGCCCATGCCATGGCGCGTGTTCACCACCTGGCGGATGCCCATACCCGCGCTGGCCAGCACCGCCTGGTAGTGCGCCACCGCGTTATGCGTGTGCAGCACCTCGGTGTAGTGCCCGGCGATGAACTGCCGTGCGCACGCGAGCGCACGGAGGTCCAGTCCCGTCTTCTTGCCGCAGGCATGTACCGGAATGCCCAGCCGGTCGAGCTCGCCGGCCAGCGAGCCGCGCTCGAACAGGCAGACCACCTGGACCTTGTCACCCTGACGATGCTGGGCCTTCACCAGGTCGATGACCATGCGTTCGAGGCCGCCGCGGTTGAGGTTCTCGACGAAGTGCGTGATGTTCACGAGGCAAGCTCCGAGACGGTGACACGCAACTTGCCGCTGCGGGTGAGCGGAATGTCGTCGACGAAATGGCAGTGCAGTTCGGCGCTGTCGCCGATGACCTTGCCCACTTCATGACGGATATAGGCGAGCGAGGCGTCGTCGAAGCCATCGCCACGCACGATGGAAAGATCGAGCCGGTCGAGACGGCGTTGTACCAGCTGAAAGCGCTGCAGCCCCGGCACGTCCTTAAGCATGTGCGGAAAGAATTCTCCCGGCAGGACGTGACCGGCGGGGGTGCGAATGGCGTCGAGCTTGCGGCCGTCGACCGACGCGAGCATCGGCAGGCCGCGTCCGCAGGGGCAGCGGCGCGTGGCGTGGGTCGCCATGTCACCGTTGACGTAGCGAATGAAGGGCATGCCGCGATTGAACAGGTCGGTGATGGCTACTTCGCCGCTGCCGTGGGTGACCGGATGGCCATCGACGAGGGTCTCCACCACGAGGTGGTCCGCATTCACATGCAGCCCGTCGCGGTGCTCGCACTCGGAGGCGATCAGCATGAACTCGCGGCAGCCATAGGTGTTGAAGGCCGGTGCGCCGAACGCGCGTTCGATGATCTCGCGCTGAAACGGATGCAGAGCCTCGGCCGCGCCGATGATCGAGGCGGGTCGCGCGATCCGTCGACCGGTCGCAAGCAGCCATTCGGCAAGACGTACCAGCGGTCCGACGTAGCCGACGAGTACTTCCGGCTTATAGGCGTCGATGGCTTCCGCGTAGGAGGCGAGGTTGGCCTCGCTCATGTGGAAGCTGTCGAGCAGCTTGCGAGCGAAGACCGCGTTGTAGATCCGGTCCTTGATCCGGTGCGCCGTCGAGGGGCTGCCCACCGCTCCACCCCAGAGGAACAGCGTGCGCCGTCCCATGCGCGATCCGGCCCAGCCGTAGCCACGCCACATCACCGCGACGCGGCGGTCGTTGCTCTCGCGGGTGAAGCCGAAGCGCAGCGGTTCGCCGGTCGAGCCGCCCGTCGCCTTGTAGCCGAGGGTGTCTTTCAGCGAACTCGCCTTCAGTTCGTCCGCATGGTGACGGACATCCGCCTTGGTCAGTACGGGAAGCGTCGCGAAGTCGGCCATGCTGCGGATGTCGCCCGGCCGCATGCCGATCTCGGTCCAGCGGCGGCGATAATAAGGCACCTCGTGCCAGCACCAGTCCAGCAGCGAGCGCAGCCGGTCCATCTGCAAGGCCTCGAGACGCTCCGGTGAGAGCCACTGCTCGCGCTCGTAGTCACGCATATGGCGGGGGGTATCGCGTCGACGCAGGACCCCTTCATACGCAGGCCAGACGACGTGGCGGAGCAGGTTTTCATAGACCGCGCTCATACGGTCCTCAACAGGACGGCCACGAGGACGAAGAAGCCCGCGATGGTGCCCATCGCAGCGGGGACCCAACGCCAGCCGCCGTCGGACAGACGGAAGAAGGGGAGCTCCGGCCAGCGGCGACGCGCACCCACGTAGTGGCCGGCTACCATGGCGGCGATGAGGTACATGACGATCATGTAGCTGCGGCTGAGGAAGAACGCCGAGGCGAACAGGCCGCACAGCGACAGCAGCAAGGTCAGCGCCATCTGCCGCTCGGTTGCCCAGTCGGCTTCGACGGCCGCGTCCTTCCCGGGCACGCGCACATGCCGCACGATGGTCAACATCATCCAGAAGCCATACCCGACGAAGGCAAGCCACAACACGAAGCCGACGAACCCGGTTTCAGCGATGACGAGCACGAACGAGTTATGAGCGGTGAGCTCGTTGTACTCGGTGAAGTTGCCGGCGCCCACGCCGAAGATCGGGTTGTCGCGGAACATCTCGAGTCCCGCGTACCAGGCATCCACGCGACCGGCGGCGGACTCCTCGCCGGCATCCAGCTCGTCCATGCGCGACGAGAGCAGCTTCATGACGGTGAGACCGATCACGCCGAGCACGCCGGCGACGGCGATGCCACGCCGGTACCAGACATAGCAGCCGGCGACGACGAGCACCGCGAGCATCGCACCGCGCGAGTTGGTGAGAAAGATCCCGTACAGAAGCAGTGCGGCGGCGCCGAGCCAGACAAGGCGCATCGCGCCCGCACCCGGGCGGCCCAGAAACATCGCCATCGGCAGCGTGGCGGCGAAGAGCAGGCCCAGATCGTTGGGGTCGTTGAAGATGCCGACATACTGGATGCGGCCGCCTTCGCCGATCGGGATGCCGGTCCAGCCCATGCCGGTCTTCGCCTGTTCGATGCCGTGCAGCGCGAGCACCGCCGCGCAGATGACGAACACGGTCATCGCCGTCCGCACGCGCTTCTGCGTGCTGCATGCGGCACCGAGGACGAAGAACGCGATAACGGCCGGGCCGAACCTGGCGAGCTCGTCGACCGCGCCACCGGTCCATCCGTTGGCGACTTCCGAGACCATCAGGATCAGCAGGAAGGCCGGGAGGATGATGAATTGCGGCGCCTGGAAGGTCTTGTCGCGCGAGATCAGCCACGCGCCGAACGCCAGCATCAGTACCACGGGCAGGATAGGCACGAGATCCAGCCCCGGCACGTAATCCTGCGGCCGGATGATGGTGAGCACCACATAGACCAGGATCAGAGGGAACATGGTTGAGCCTGTGGTCCGGTGGCTTCGTGTGCCGGGGTCGGATAGCTCATGAGTTGCGGCAGCGCGAGCATCGCCGCGAACCAGCCCGGTCCCATGTTCGCCTCCACCGGCAGACGGTGCAGGGCGTAGCGATTCTCGCTGGGCTCCGGGTTGGTGCCGCAGATATAGCTGCACGCGAGCCGGAACCCCGCATTGCGTGTGGCCGCGATCACGGCTTCGTTGTAAGCACGATCGCCGCCGACCGGGTACGACATCAGGATCGACGGGTGGCGCAGCTCGCGGTCGAGCGTCGCTTTCGAGGCACGGATCTCGCGCTCCATTTCATCTTCCGGCAGCCGGGCCAGCATGCGGTGATGCACGCCATGCGAACCGAACTCGTGGCCGCTGGCCTCCATCTCCCGCGCCTGGTCCCAGGTCATCGGGCGGCAGTCGGGCGGTCGCGCGTCGGCGGACGGCATGTCCCATTCCTGCTCGAGCCGTTCGGTCATCGCGGTCTGACCCAGGGCATCGAGCCATTTCATGCGCAGCAGCACGTTGCCGGCGATGCGTCGACGCGAGGCGCGATCCGGCGGCAGGACGATGTCGATACCGAGTTCGGGCAACTGCAGGCGTGGCGCGCCGGTCACCAGAATCATGTGGACGAGCCAGTCGTATCCATACGGGCGACCGGTATCGAGGTGACCGGTGGAGACGAAGAAGGTCGCAGGCACGCCCACCTCATCGAGGATGGGTGCCGCGATACGGTAGTTGTCGTCGTAGCCGTCGTCGAAGGTGATCGCCACCGTATCCGGCGGTAAGGCCTCGCCGGCGTCGAGCGCCGCGACGATGTCGGTGAGGCGCATCGGCCGGAAGAATTTCCTGATCCGGATCATCTGCTCGCGGAACTCCGCGGGCGGCGTGCTGATCAGTTCGAGGTCGAACTCGTAGGTATCCGGATCCGGCAGTGGCATCACCCGGTGATAGGCGAGGATGCGCAGATCGCGCTGCCACCATGCCCGTACGCGTTGCAACGGATGCAGCAAGCCACTGGAGTAACAGAGTTCGCCGAGTCGGCCCCGGATACCTGGTGCGCCACGAAGGGGCATGTCGATCACCATAAGTGCAGCCTTCGGTTACGGGCGAAGGCAACGAGCGCCTGTGCCGCGAAGAGGTTGAGATAGAAGAACGCCAGCGCGATACGCAGCGGAAACCAGCGTCCCAGAGGGGGACGGAACTTCGCGAGCGCGACCATGGCGGCACAGACGACCAGTCCGCCGAAGGCCACTGCGTACATCGGATGCCGTGTCACCAGCAGGCCGGTGCTGCAGGTGAGCGCAACGAGCAACCATGGCGCCAGCAGCCGCAGCATCTTGTGGCTGACAAACCGGAACCACAGCGGATTGGCCCAGGGCAGCAGCAGCCACGGCGCCAGCTGGACCAGCTGGAAATTGCCGGCGAGCGTACGGATCTTGCGGCGCTTCTCGTCCTCCGCTCCCTGCGACGGCTGGTCCCAGGCCATCGCCCTGGGTTCGAACACCACACGCTTGCCCTGCGCGGCGACCCGCATCGGCACCAGCACGTCGTCGAGCACGGTACCGGCTGGAAGCGGCCGGAACAGGTGGCGGCGCATGGCGTACAGCGCGCCACTGACGCCGATGGTCGAGCCGGACAAGGCCTCCGCATGGCGTATGCCTTTCTCGTAACGCCAGTAAAAATCCACACCCTGGGCGAAGCCGGTGCGCACGTTCTCCATGTGCAGTTCACCGCCCACCGCGCCGACGGTCGGGTCGGCCAGGTTGGCGACCAGCTCCTTCAGGGCGACCGGTGAGAGTTTCTGGCGGACATCGGTGAACAGCAGCACCTCGCCTCGCGTGAGGCCGACGGCGTCGTTGAGGCAGGCGGCCTTGCCGCGACGGTTCGGGAAATCGAGCACGGTCAGCCGTGGATCCGTCGAACGCCGCGCGAGCAGGACGGTCGCGTCATGGCAACCGTCGCAGGCGATCACGATGTCGATCAGCTCGGCGGGGTAGTCGAGTTGCTGCAGGCTGGCCAGCTTGGCGCGGATAAACCCGGCACCGTCGTGCACGGCGACGACGATGCTCACGGTCGGCAGGATGCCGCGTTTCGCCACCGGGAGCGGGCGCAGGCGCGAGAGCAACCAGACCCACAGCGGATAGCCCACGAAGACGTGGACCAGCAGGATGGACGATGTCCAGCAGACGATCCAGGCGAGATGCGTCATGGCGTGCTGCGTCCGAGCAGGCGACTGAAAAGGCCGCGCTTTGCCGTGATCGCCGGTGCGGGCGTGGCGATGGCGAGTTCGGCGGCAAGCGTGCCGAGGGTGCCGTTGGCGATATCCAGCAGATTGAGCTGGATACCGCTCAGCTTCTGCACGCGCTGCGCCATGTCGACCGCTAGCAGGGAGTGGCCGCCGACATCGAAGAAGTTGTCGCTGGTGCGGACGCGGCCCACGCCCAGCAGCTCCCGCCAGACACTGGCGAGGAGACGCTCGCTCTCGGTATGCGGTTCACTGTCCACCGTGCGTCCACCGGGCGCGCCGTTGTCGGGCACCGGCAGCGACGCGATATCCGGCTCGCCGGTGGGTAACAGCGGCAGCGCGTCCAGCATGGTGATGTGAGCCGGCATCGAGGACGCCGGCAGGGACGTCGCGAGCGAGGCACGCAGGTCGTCGGTGTCCGGCGAGTAGCCCGGAGCGGCCAGTGCGTATACGTCGATGCGCATCAGACCGTCGCGGTCGCGACGCGGCACGGCGATGGCACGCACGATGCCCGGCTGGGCGAGCGTGAGGGCTTCGATGGCCGTCGGTTCGACGTCGAGGCCATGGCGGCGAAAGCGACGGTCCTCCCGGTCGAGCACCTGCAACTGGCCGTCGGCCAGCCAGCGTCCGCGGTAGCCCGTCCTTGCCAGCCGGCCGTCGGTCGGCTGGCGGTCGGCCTGCGCACGGTTGCCGAACGGCATGGCCAGCGCGAGGCCGGCCACGGCGACCTGGCCCGTCGCGCCGATGGGGCAGGGTTCGCCGCTATCGTCGAGGATCCAGGCCTCGCTGTTGGCAAGCGGCCGGCCTTCGTGCAGGGCGTCGGCCGCGCGCTCCACCTGACCGCATGCCGCGACGGGCGCGGACATGGCGTCGCCGAACAGGGTCCACAGGCCGGCGGTGGCGCCCGCGACATGCGTGGCCAGTTCGGCGGTGGGCAGGCCCCCGGCGACCACGGCGCGCATGCCCGGATCGCCGGACCAGCCCTGGCGCACGAGTGCGTGCCAGGTTTCAGGTGTGGCGATGAAGACGTCCATGGCATCCAGGCGTCCGTGAGCGAGATCGTGGGCGTCCTGCTCGAACCAGGTGGCGCCGTGGGCGAGCGCGAGCAGGGGCTCGACGACGGACATCGCATCGGAAGGCGACGCGTCGCCGGCGATGCGCTTGCCGGGACGCACGCCCAACGTGCCGGCCAGTGCCTGCAGCGTGTTGGCGAGCGCACGATGCGACAACGCCGCACCGCGTGCCTTGCCCTCGACATCCGGAGCGTAAAAGGCGATCGCCGCATCGTCGGGCGAGGGCCGTACGGCAAACGGCGCAACGTTCCACGTCGCGACGTCCGGTTCTCCCTCGTGCAGGTCGAGCCACACGGCACAGGCGCGCGGCCAGTCGAGCATGGCCTCGAGCGCCGCGTCGCCCACCATCACCGTGGCCCGTGCGTCGGCAAGGATGTCGCGCAGGCGGGCCGCCGGGTCGGCGCGATCGAGCAGCAGCGCCGTCGCACCGGTCAGTCCGATAGCGAGCAGGGCCGCCACGCGGTCCGCACCCGGATTCACGCACAGGCCGACGACCTCGCCCGCATGCGCACCCCGCTCGTGCAGCAGCGCCGCGATCCGTGAAGCACGCTCCAGAAGCGCGTCGTAGCGGAGCGTCCGCGTATGCTGGACGATCGCTACCGCGTCCGGGTTCGTCTTAGCCGCCGCCGCGACCATGCCATACAGGTCGACAGGCAGGACGATGTCGGTATCCGTCGCGTTCCAGTGACGCATGCGCTCGCGCTCGGCCGGGGTCGCAGCCGTGAGTGCGCCGACCGCGATGGCGGGATCGGTCGCGACCGTACGCATCATGTCGAGGTAACGCTCGCGCATCAGCCGCGCCGTGGCGGCCTGCAGCAGGTCGGCGTTGTAGGTCACGCCGCCGACCATGCCGGCGTGGCTCTCGAGGAACCACAGGCCGAGGTCTTCCGTGGCGCCACTCTGGAAGAGCAGAATCTGCTCGTGCTCCAGACCGCCCCAGTCGACCGCACGCTGGCGGGCGTCCTGGAACGAGAACAGCGCCTGGTACAGCGTGGCGCCCGCTCCTTGTCCGATTTTCAGCTCACGCTGCAGGTATTCCAGGGGGACGTCCGGATGGCCGAAGGCCTCGATCGCCTTCCGCCTGACCAGACGTACGAACTCGAGGAACGACAGCGCCGGATCGACCGACACGTGCAGCGGCAGCAGATTGTTGAAGTAGCCCATGACCGATTCGACCTCGGTCTGGTTACGGCCACGGACCGGTGTGCCGACCACGAGTTCCCGTTGCCCCGCCGAGCTGGACAGCATCGCGAAGTACAGCGCGAGCAGCGTCATGTTGAGGGTGGCGTCGGCCTGCCGTGCCACGTCGTGCATGGCGTCGGTCTCGGCGCGCGACACGCGGATCCATTCGGTGCGTCCCAGTCCGGACATGCCGGGCCGGCGGGGATGGTCGGTCGGCAACGCCCGGACGTCGCCCATCTGTGCAAGACGTTCGCGCCAGAAGCCCAGCTGCGCCTGGAACGCCGCGGACTCCAGCCAGTGCGCGTGCCATTCGGCGAAGTCGCCGTAGCTCACCGGGAGGGCGACCAGCGGCGAGGGCAGACCGGCCACGAAGCTGCGATACAGCGCCGACAATTCGTTGTACAGGATGTCGAACGACCAGCCGTCCCAGATGATGTGGTGCGGCATGAAGAACAGCGCGTGCTCGGTATCGCCCAGGCGGAACAGGCGCGCACTGAACAGCGGTGCGCGGCGGAGGTCGAACGGCGTGTCCGTCAGCTGCTGCAGACGCGCCATCAGCGTCGCCTCGCGCTCGTCCTCCGGCAGGTGACTGAGATCCTCCGCCGGGAACAACGGGTACGTCAGTCGCGGCTCGATCACCTGGACGATGTCGTTGCCCACGTCGCGGAACGCCGTCCGCATGCTGGACTGCCGCTGGATCAGGGCCTGGAAGGCCATGTCGAACGCATGTTCGTCCAGACGCCCGCGAAGCCGGTGCGCCGATGGCGCGTTATACGTGACCCGGCCGGGATGCATGCGCTCCAGCGCCCACAGGCGGCGCTGCATCAGCGACAGCGGCGCGTGGTGCTGATCGCTGCGCTGGCCGATCGGCTCGGCGGCGGGCGCCGAGCCGCTGGCGACCTGCGATCCGATGGCGGCGGCAAGTTGCTCGATCGTGGGAGCGTCGAACAGCGTCCGGAACGACAGGCTCACGCCGAACTCGCGGTTGAGCTTCGCCGTGAGCTGCGCGGCCAGCAGGGAGTGCCCTCCGAGGGCGAAGAAGTCGTCGCGCACGTCGAGGTCCGGCAGGCAGAGCACTGCTTCCATCGCGAGGGCGACCCGTCGCTCGTCGTCGTTGCGCGGCGCGACGCGCGCACCCGGTGTCGCGACGGAGTGCGCGATCGGCGGCGGCAACGCCTTGCGGTCGGTCTTGCCGTTGGGCAGCAGCGGCACGCTGTCCAGCACGAGGATGTGCTGGGGCACCATGTAGTCGGGCAGGCGCGAGCGCAGGTACGACCGTAGCGATTCCTCCTCCGGGGCGATGCCGTCGCGGCCCACCACGTAGGCCACGAGGCGTACGTCGCCGGGACGGTCTTCACGCGCGATGACGACGGCGCGGGCGACCGCCGGCACGTCGGCAAGCACGCTTTCGATCTCGCCGGGCTCGATGCGATACCCGCGCACCTTCACCTGAAAGTCGAGGCGACCCAGATGTTCCAGGACGCCTTTCGCGGTCCACCGGCCACGATCGCCCGTGCGGTACATGCGGGAATCGGGCGCCTCCGACCAGGGATCGGCGATGAATTTCTCGGCGGTGAGTTCGGGGCGGTCGAGATAGCCGAGGGTGACGCCCGCGCCGCCGATGTGGATTTCGCCCGGTACGCCGAGCGGGCAATGATGGCCGCGCTCGTCGAGGATATGCACCGTGGTGTTGGCGATGGGGCGGCCGATGTAGATTCCCTCGCGCGGATCGGAGACACGCCAGTAGGTGGAGTAGACCGTCGTCTCGGTCGGGCCGTAGCCGTTCCAGACCTCGCCACAGCGGTCCAGCAGCGCCTCGGCGAGATCGACGGGCAGCGGTTCGCCGCCGGAAACGGCACGGAAAGCGGGACGACCGTGCCACCCCGCGTCGATCAGCAGTCGCCACCCGGCTGGCGTGGCCTGCATCATCGTGGCGTCGCAGTCCTCGATCAGGCGCCGCAGCTGTCCGCCATCGCGCACGTCGTCGCGACCGGCGATGACGACTTCGGCGCCGCTGGTGAGCGGCAACATCATTTCCATGAAGGCGATATCGAAGGACAGGGTGGTCACGGCGACCAGACGGTCGTCCGGCGCGATGCCCGGCACACGCTGCATGCTGGTGAGGAAGTTCGCAGCCGCGCGGTGCGGTACGCGTACACCCTTCGGCCGTCCGGTCGATCCGGAGGTGAAGATCACATAGGCCACGGAATCCGGCGTGCCCGCGCGCCGGTCGCGTGCGGGGCGGTCGAACGACGCGTGGACCACCTCGTCGCTGTTCAGTGCGATGACGCGGCGTGCATCGAACTCGAACGCCAGGGGTGTTTCGTCATCGACGACCAGCGCGGCAAGCCGCGCGTCCTCGGCCATGAAGGCCAGGCGTTCGGCGGGGAAGGCCGGGTCGAGGGGCACATAGCCCGCGCCGGATTTGAGTACGCCCAGCACGGAGGCCAGCATGTCGAGTCCACGGCCGAGCGACAGCCCGACCAGGGCACCGTGGCTGACGTCGCGTGCGCGCAGTGCGTTGGCGACGCGATTGGACCGTGACTCCAGCGCCGCATAGGTCAGCGTACGGTCGGCGTGACGTACGGCGATGCGCTCCGGCGCGCGGTCGCACTGCTGCTCGAAGAACTCGTGCGCGAGGCGCAGTTCCGGAAACGGCGTCGGTGCCGGTTGCAGACCGGCGAGTTCGCGATAGACGGCGTCGGAGACGACCGGCAGTGCGACCGCTTCGGTCATGGGCGCACGCGCCGCGTGACGCAGCAAGGTGGCATAGGCGTCGAGCCAGCCCTGCACGGTGGCGGCGTCGAACAGATCGGCGTTGTACTGGCACTCGAGACGAACTCCGCCCTGGACCTGCACGGCGTTGACGAACAGTTCGAAGTTCTCGAACTCGCGCGGGATGGCGTCCACGTCGAAACGAAGGTCCGGGAAAGCTGCCGTCGTCTCATCGAGCTGCGCATCCAGATTGAACAGCACGGCGACCAGCGGCAGGCGCGACGGATCGCGTGTAAGGGAGAGGCGGGCAAGCAGACTGCCCAGCGTGTAGCGCTGATGATCGAACGCGTCGAGCAGGTGGCCGCGTACGTCCCCGAGAACGTCCGCGAAGCTCGCGCCATCGTCGATGCGTGCCCGCAGGGGCAGCACGTTGACGCAGTGGCCCACGAGCGTGTCCAGTCCCTCGCCGGCCTGGCCCGCCGACGGTATGCCGATCACCACATCGTCCTGGCCCCCGACGCGGCGGAGCAGCACAGCGAATGCGGCGACCAGCGTGGCGTGGAAGCTGGCCCGGTGCGTCGCGCCCAGGCGCTTGATGGCCTCGACATCCGCGGTGTCCAGCAGACGGTCTTCGCGCCGGGAGGTGAACGTACGACGACGGGGACGGGGCCGGTCCACGGGAAGGTCCAGTGCGGGCGGCGTGTCGGCGAAGCGGCCCAGCCAGTACTGTTCGTCCGCGCGGGCGGCCACGCTGCCGACGTGCGTGGCTTCGTTCAGCGCGAAGGTCGAGAACGCGCATACCGGCGCCGGACCGGCGCCCTTGCCCAGGCGTTGCGCGTAAAGCGCGGCGAGATCGCGGACGATCACGCCGAGCGACCAGCCGTCGCACACGATGTGGTGCGCGGCGATGGTCAGCAGATGACGGTCGGCGGCCAGGCGAAAGATCTCCGCGCGGACCAGCGGGCCGTGTTCGAGATCGAAGGGTGTCGTGACGATGCGCGAGAATGCCGCCTGTAAACGTGCGTCGCTCTCGAACGGCGGCAACGGCGAAAGATCGTGACTCGCGATGGGCAGCGTCGTGTGGTCGGCGACGAGCATCCCTTCGCCGTCGCGGCTGAGCGTGGCCCTGAGGGCCTCGTGACGGTCGACCACCGCCTGCAGTGCCCACATGAGGGCCGCTACGTCGAGCAAGCCCTTGAACGTCAGCGAGACCGCTTCGTTGTACGCCAGCGAGGCTTCCGGCTCCAGCCGGGATGCCAGCCACACCTCGCGTTGGGGTTCGGTCGTCGGCAGCACGCGCGACAGCGGCGCGGCGGCGAACGGATCGTAGTCGACCGCTGTGGCGGCGGCCAGCTCGTTCGATATCATGCGGTCACCCTCAGGTACTTGCCCGGCGCATCCGGGTTGGGAACGAACCACGCGGGATGGCCTTCGGGATCCTTGCCCAGACGTGCGCCCGGGACGGGTGGGCGCTCAGCGTCGAAGGATGCGGTCTCGCGGCGGCGCGGCAGGAATTCGGCTTCCTGCATTTCGAGAATCGATTCGCGGAACGCGGTGGCGATGGCGGCGAAGTCGGCCTCGCCGTGTGCGGTCGTGAAGAAGCAGGGGAAGTTGTCGAGGATGTGGATGCCACGGCTGCGCATCATCGCGAACAGCAGATCCTGCAACGGATGGTCTTCCGCGAAGGTGGTCTTCCAGACGGAAGCGAAGTGCACGACGCGCACCGGCGCACCGACGCTCGCGCAGAAGGCGTTGAGCTCCTCCGCCATGGCGGTGACCTTCGCATTGAGGGTGGCCTGCAACTGGCCGCCTTCCTTCGCCAGATGCGTGAGCACGGCGTGCGCGGCCGCCAGGGCCAGCGGATGACGCACGAAAGTGCCGGCGAAATATGTGACGCCGACGGTCGGCGTGGAGTCATCACCGAACTGCCAGTGACCGCCGTCGAGCGCATCCATGAAACGACGCTTGCCCGCGATGACGCCGATGGGGAAACCGCCGCCGACGACCTTGCCGTACGACGCCATGTCGGCATCGATGCCGAGTACGGCCTGTGCACCGCGTGGATGGGCGCGGAAACCGGTGACCACCTCGTCGAAGATCAGTAGTGAACCCGATTCTTCAGTGATCGCGCGCAGCTCCTGCAGGAACTCCACGGGCTGGAAGTCCGGTCGACGGCTCTGCACCGGCTCGACCAGTACCGCGGCGATCTCGTGGGCGCGCTCGCGGATGATCCGTAGCGCTTCCGGTGTGCCGTAGTCGAGGACCAACACATGTTCGGAGGTATTGCGCAGGATGCCCGGCGCGGCCGGTACGGACTTCAGTTTCTTCGTGCCACGAACGATCACCTCGTCGAAGATGCCGTGGTACGAGCCGGTGAAAATGACCAGGGTGTCGCGACCGGTCACCGTGCGCGCCACACGCACGCAGCCCATGACCGCCTCGGAACCGGTGTTGCACAGCGCCGCGCGATCGAAGCCGGTGAGGTCGCAGACCTGTTTCGCCACGATGCCGGCCAGCGGATGCTGCGGGCCGATCTCGTATCCCTCGTCGAGTTGCTTGCGCACGGTGTCGAGGACGAAGTCCGGCTGCCAGCCGAACAGATTCATGCCGAAGCCGTTCAGCGCGTCGACGTAGCGATTGCCATCGAGGTCCCAGACGTTGGCGCCTTTGGAGCGCTCGATCACGATCTGGTAGATGATTTCCTTCAACAGCGGGCGAAAGCCGTTGACCACCCGCGGATCGGCCAGATGTGGTCGGTGTTCTTCCGTATACGCCTTGGAGGCTTTGGTGCGCTCGATGTACCGGCGCATGAAGGCATCCAGCCGCGCACGCTGGCGGGCGCTGAGGTCCGTCCCACCGTGGTGAATCCGTGCGATGGCGCCGAAGGCCTTCCTGACGTCGTACGTGGTATGCGCAAGCGCGGCCTCTTCGCCGTCGTTGGCCGCCACGGTTGCCTCAGTCGGTCCTTGCGCTCTGCCAGGAGCCGGGGCTGGCCCTGCCACAGGGCCTGCGGTTCCCGCCAGCAACGCCAACTGCTCCCGCATGATCTGCATCTGCTGGGTAATGATGTCCTGTACCAGTCCAGCCCCCGCGGTGCTCGGCGCCGCCGCTCCGGTAGGAGCCAGCCCCGCTGGCGACCCGGCAAAGCCGGCCAGACTGACGCCAGACCCACCGCCGGCCACGCTGGCTCCTGCAACAGCCTTTGAATCGGGCTCCGCCATTGCCTCAGCCGGCAACAACCGGTCGATATGCGCCGCCAGGCTTTCGAACGACGAACACCCATCCATCAGTTCACGGAAGGTGATCTTCAACGCGTACGTCCTCTGCAGCTGCAACGCCACCTGGGTCAGCGACAGCGAGTCGAGCCCCAGCTCAACGAAGTTCGACGCAGGATCGACGCCCTCGAGTTCAGCCCCCGAGACATCCTCGAACAGGGCGAGCAGCTCACCGACAAGGCGCTGGGGACGGGCGGACACGGGCGAATTGGGCATGGAGAGCTCCAGGGACTGGGGCGAGACGATGTCGTGGTGATCTGACTGGTCTGGCGAGGTGGTGTCCGGGTCGCGCGCGGGGCGCGCTCCTACGGGGCACGGTGCGTCGGATGGCTGTGCGATGCCTGCCATGCCGGCGGCAACCTGCGAAAGCGACACCCCCGCTGCGATCGCCGTCACCGAGGCCGCCACCCGCGCCTCCACCCAGTGCCGCTTCCGCTCGAACGGATACGTCGGCAAACGCACACGCCGCCGTTGCGCGCGGTGGTCGAGCGCCGCGATGGCGACCGTCACACCCGCGCTCCACAGCGCACCGGCGGCGCCAAGCAGGGCGGCGCGCTCATCGGAAGGGCCATCCCCCAGACTCGGAACGATCGTGCGACCGCGTGCCTGTGCATGCTGGCGACCCAGCACCGCGAGGCTCGGCCGGGGACCGACTTCGAGAAAGGCCGTCGAGGTGTCTTCCAGTGCATGCAGAAGCGCCGGCGAGAACCGCACGCTCTCACGCAGATGACGCGTCCAGTAGTCGGGTGAGGTCGCCTCGGCGTCGGTCAGCGGGACGCCGGTCAGTGTCGACACGATAGCGATGGTGGGTGAGGAAAGCGGCACGGCCGCGACCTCCGCATGAAACGCATCGAGCACCGGATCCATCATGCCCGAGTGGAACGCGTGCGAGGTGTGCAGGAGGCGGCAAGCGATCCCTTCCGCGTCGAGCCCGGCCCGGAACGCCTCGATCTCGCCGGAGGGCCCTGAAACGACGCTCGCGTTAGGCGCATTCTCCGCCGCAAGGGACAACGTGCCCGGAAGCCGCGCATGCAGTTCCGCCGCTCCCAGACGAACCGAAAGCATGCTGCCTGCGGGTAATGCCTGCATCATCCGCCCGCGACGCGCGACGAGGCGCGCGGCCTCGGCCAGCGGCATCACACCTGCCAGTGCGGCCGCGGTGAATTCGCCTACGCTGTGCCCGATCATGGCGACGGGATGGACGCCCAGGCTCATCCACAGGAGGGCGAGCGCGTATTCAAGCGCAAACGTCGCAGGCTGCGTGAGTGCCGTCGCCTTCAGGGCATCCGCATCGTCGTCGAACATCCGCTCCCGCAGATCGAAGCCCAGTTCGTCGCGCAAGGCGCAGGTGACCTCGTCCAGTGCCGCACGAAACACCGGCTCCGTCGCATGCAGTTCGCGACCCATGCCGGCGTACTGCGAGCCCTGGCCCGGGAACAGGAACACGATGCCGGGCGACGGATCGCTGCTGGTACGGCAGATCGCGGCAGCTGCCACGTCACGAAGCTGCGCTTCGGCTTCGCCATGCGACACCGCGACGACGTGCGTACGCTGTCCGAAGGATTTGCGGCCGCTGGCCAATGTCCAGGCCGTGTCGGCGAGATTGCTGTCCGGATGCATGGCGATGTGGTCGGCCAGCCGCGCCGCGGCGGCGGCGAGGGCGGCCGGCGTGCGCGCGGACAAGGTCAGCAACTGCGGGCCGGTCGCGGCATCCGACGGTGCACGCGCCGGCGCTTCGCCAAGGATCACGTGGGCATTCGTGCCGCCCACGCCGAACGAGCTGACGCCGGCCAGCAGCGGACCGGCGCTCTGCCACGGCCGCAGCGTATCGTTGACGACGAACGGCGATGCCGCGAGATTGAGCCGGGGATTGGGGGCGGTGAAATGCAGCGACGGCGGAAGACGACGCTCGCTCAGCGCCAGGGCCGTCTTGATGACGCCGGCCGCCCCGGCGGCCATGACCAGGTGGCCGACGTTGCTCTTCAGCGACCCGATCGCGCAGAAGCCCGTATCGTTCGTGGTCTGCCGGAAGGCCTCGGTAAGCCCTTCGATCTCGATGGGATCGCCCAGTGGCGTGGCCGTACCATGGGCTTCGATGTACGAAATATCACGCGCGGCCACGCCGGCGTCGTTAAGCGCCATCGTGATGACGGCTGCCTGGCCCGCGGCGTTGGGTGCGGTGAAGCTGGCCTTGACCGCGCCATCGTTATTCACCGCCGCGCCGCGAATGGTGGCGTAGATGGGGTCGCCGTCGCGCACCGCGTCCGACAGCCGCTTTAGTAAGACGACTGCCGCGCCATCGCTGAACACGGTGCCCCGTGCGTTCACATCGAACGTCCGCGTATGGCCGTCGGGCGAAAGCATCGAGCCCTCCTGAGCAAGGTAGCCGCTGTTCGGCGGGCAGGCGATCGACGAACCGCCGGCCAGCGCCATAGCGCAGCGACCGGCGCGCAGTGCGTCGAACGCCTGCACGATCGCTACCAGTGACGTGGAGCAGGCCGTGTTGAGACTGATGGCCGGGCCGGTGAGATTGAGTTTGTGCGCGACACGCGAGGCGACGTAATCCTTTTCGTTGCCCAGCATCACCTGGAAGGCACCGAGCTTTTCGATCAGGTCGGGGCGGCCGCTGATGTGCTTCTGAAAGTACGTCGCATTGTGCATACCGCCGAAGATGCCGACGGGTGCCTCTTGCCCATCCGGTACATAGCCGGCGCGCTCCATGCACTCCCAGCACAGTTCCATGAAGAGGCGCTGCTGCGGGTCGGTCAGCTCGGCTTCGCGCGGCGACATGCCGAAGAACGAGGCGTCGAAGTCGCCCACGCCGTCGAGGACGCCGCGCGCCGGGACGTAGCCTGGATCGTCGCGCTCCGAGGCAGGTATCGCGGCATCGAGTTCGTCGGGCGCGAAGAAGCGGATCGTTTCGCGACCTTCGCACAAGTTGTCCCAGAACGACTCCACATCGGGCGCGCCCGGAAACCGGCCGGCCATGGCGATAATCGCCACCGGCTCGCCTGCCGTCGACGTACCGCTGGCGAGCCGGCTCGACAGTGCGTGCCGCGAGGCGCGCCCCCCGATCACCGCGGCGACCGCGGCGGGCGTGGGTTCCGCGAAAAAACCGACGAGCGTTGGTACGGCGGACAACGCGTTGTGAATGCGCGTCATGACGCGCGTCGCCAGCAGCGAATTGCCGCCGAGGTCGAAGAAATTGTCGTCGCGGCCCACGCGCTCCACGCCGAGCGTCGCGGCGAAAAGATCGCACAGCGCGCTTTCGACATCGCCACGCGGTGCGACAAAGGTGGCAGCCAGTTCAGGACGCGAACGATCCGGGGCGGGCAGGGCATGCCGGTCCAGCTTGCCATTGCCGTTGATCGGCAGCGCATCCATCCGCACCCATGCCGTCGGAATCATGTAGGCCGGCAAAAGGACGCTGAGCTGATCGCGCAGGGCACGTGCGGCGATGCCCTCGCCCTGGCTTTGGTAGGAGCGAGCCTGCTCGCGATCGGAGATGCGGTCACCTCCCACCACGTAATAAGCCACCAACCGCCGATCCCCCGGCTCATCCTCGCGAGCCACCACGGCCGCGCTAGCCACCCCAGGCAACCCACGCAATGCGAACTCCACCTCACCACACTCGATCCGGTATCCGCGGATCTTCACCTGCCCATCGGCCCGTCCTATGAAGGCGAGATTCCCATCGGGAAGAAAGCGAACCAGATCGCCCGTGCGATAAAGGGTCCCGTGCTTCGATGAGACAAAGCGCTCGGCCGTCAGCTCGGGGCGGTTGAGGTAACCGCTGGCGACACCCGAGCCGCCGATATACAGCTCACCGACGTCACCGTAGGCTACCGGTTCACCCTGTTCGTTCCACACATGCAGCGAGGTCTCGCCGATCGCGCGCCCGATGGGAATCGCACCGGCATCCCCCGGAAGGTCACGCGGAATGCGATAGGTCGTAGCGAAGGTGGTGCATTCGGTCGGGCCGTAGCCATTGATCAGCGTGGTCGCCGGGAGAGCCGCGAGCGCCCTGCGCACATGAGGCACCGATAAGGCTTCGCCACCCGTAAGGACGCAGCGCAGCCCGGCAAGATGCGATGCATCGTCATCGACGATCGCGTTGAACAAGGCCGCGGTCAGCCAGGCCACCTCGGCACCGTGTCGTTCGACGGTGCGCGCGATGCCGCAGCCTGTCGGAACCCGGTCTCCATAAACCACACAGGTGCCGCCGTTCAACAGCGGCCCGAAGATCTCCAGCGTCGACGCATCGAAACCCAGCGGCGCCGCATGTAGCATTTTCAGGGCGTCGAAGTCGAGATAATGGGACTTCAGCACGAGCCGAAGAATCGACTCATGCCGGATCTCCACGCCCTTCGGCTTCCCCGTCGACCCCGAGGTAAACATGCAATAAGCCAGCGAGCTCTCCTGTAGGAGCGCGCCCCGCGCGCGACCGAAAACCGGGCCACCCACAAGATCCCTCAAGCCGAACACCGGAACCTCATCCAGCCCCGTCGTCCCGGGCCGTTCCGCGATCACGGCGGCGACGTCCGCGTCCGTCAGCGCGAAGCGAATGCGATCCTCGGGCCACGAACCATCGATCGGCAGATAGGCCGCACCCGCCTTCAACACGCCAAGGATCGCAACGATCGCTTCCGCCGACCGCTCCATCAGTAACGCGACATAGCTCCCGGATGCAACGCCGGCGGACCTCAGCCCGGCGGCGACCCGATCGCTTTGCGCGTCCAGTTCGGCATAACTCAGGCTCAGTTCGTCGGAGGCGACGGCAAGATGCTGCGGATAGAGCGCGGCAATACGCACGAAGCGCGCATGTACCGTGGTATCGGGAGTATCGGGGAAAATCGCATCATTCATGACCATGCCCTGCGCAGGTGGACGTCCGGCGCAATGGCATAGGCCGAACGGCCAGGGTCGAAGTGGTACGGCCGGCCTTGCCGGCTGGCGCGCCACCTTGCATCCCTTTTCCCCTCGTGCTCCACGCCATCCTGTCGGCCTTCATGCGATCCCCCGTGAACTACCGCAGGGCCAGAGGCACCTGCATTCGCGAGATCATTTATAGGCTTTGGAAAGCGCGGGGCCTATACAACCAGCGTGCTAGCCGGGTGAGGCATTTGGCCGATAAGCCAATGAAGACAACCCGCCGTATGGGCGGGTTGTCCTGGTCTTGTCGATCACCTCTTGAACTTGAAGAAGTCGACGTGGATCGAGTCCTTGCAGACAATTTCTATCCACTTGACCTTCTTCCCGGCAACGACGTCATTTCTCACTTCGGCGTACTGGCCGTTGCCGCTCCCCGCGTTGAGTGTCTTTTTTCCGCCGATGATGCTGCCCGATGCATCCTTGAACGAGATGTACACCGGATCGTCCATCGAACTGACCGCGAAGCGCACTTCCGTCCATTCCTCGAACAAGTTGAAGAGGACGGTTTTTAAGATAAGCTCGTTGTTTGTCGGGTGTCCGATCCAGAGGATGTCGCCCTTGTAGTAGTCGTCGAGGCCAGCGCCAGAGTAGGGCTTGACGCCGATGAACTGCTCTTTCTCGACATGGTGGTTCCTGTCGAACATGACGTGGAACACTTTGTCGAACTCAAGTTTGTCTTTCGTCTCGGACGATACGCTTCGCGTTTGCTCGCCGTCGAAATCGAACGTCGCATCCCATTGCTCGCCTCCTGCCGTGACGAACACGCTGAGCGGCGCGGAGACAGGTAAAGTCGTGCCGGCGCGCGTCACGGTGTACGTGCTCACCACGGTCCTGCCGCGCTCCGCCGCGATCATGGCGGCGGTGATCTTAAACGGATCCAGGGTCGGCGAGGCCGTCTTTGTCGGCAAGGCATGGGTACCGAATGACGCGGCTACGCTGTCACCGCTCAGCAAGGGCGCGGTGGGCGGGACCTCCAGGTCCGCGGACGTTCTGTTGCCGTCGAGCCGCGACGCGATGGCCTGCGGAATGACCGGCGCCGGGAAGGCCGGTGGCGCGACCGTGGCACGAACCGTATAGGCCAGCGAAGTGAATTTTCGTGCCGTCGCCTGCGCACCGCCATCGAAGGCGACTTCCAGTGTGAGGACGAGCGTTGTCTGGTCGGAGAGGGTGTTCAGCCACAGGCGCGGCAGCGGCTCCGAGAACGCGCTCCCGCCGGTGACCGGTTTGGCCGTGGCAATGACTTGCGAACCGTTTGCCGTCGACGCCGTAAGCCAGTACAGCTGCCCGGTGGCCATCAATGGCCATTTGGGTACGTCGATCAGCGCGTCGCCGACGAACTGGTTCAGATCGATCACGCTGGTACCGAGCGCTTGCCGGATGACCGGCTTGCCGACGCGCGGGTCGTTCGGCTGGAAGTCGAGCACGTTGAAGTTTGCGATGGGCGAGGACTTCGCTGCGCCGCCGGCCTTGGGCGTGACGCTGTATTGCACCGTGATCGCATGGGCCAGGTTCTTCGCCACGACTGCCGGCCCGATGTCGATCTTCATGCCTGACGGGTTGCCGGTTTGCGCGGCGGTGGTCTCCTGCCCACCTGGACCCGCCACGGTTACGATTACATCGTCGCTCGCGCGGATGTCGGAGGACGCCGGAATGGAGGCGGTGATTCCGTTGGGCGCCACAGCCGGATCGATCTGGCCGGCGACCGCTTCGACGATGCCGGGAAGGGGAAGGTTCGGCACCGCAGGGGGCAGGATGCCGAATTGATAGGGAAGCGACGTCGCGGAGTAGTTGGGCCCGGTTACCGTATACGTCGCCGTGGCAGGCGAGCCCGCATTCGGCGCGATGAACGCCGTTCCCGTCAGCGTGAAGTCAGGGGGTTTCGACGGATCGCTCATGGGTTTGGAATCTGTGAACGGCACAGGCGCGGCGATATTGGCGGTGACCTGGTTGCCCCTCGTCTGCGGCGGGATGACCAGGTGGGCGACGCCAAGTTCGGCGGGGATCGTGTAGTTGATCGCCTCATCCACCTTAGGAGCGGGTAGCTCGCTGCTCGCGCCGATGACACGCAGATCCCTGCGTTTCGACTGAACCGGCGTATCGCCAGGATTGGTCCGCTTGTACGCGATACTTGCCCTACCGCCGCCGGCCGTGCCGCCTAGCGCGGCGACTTCGGCATTCGGGATGATGAATTCAGGTACCTGGTAGTCGTAGGTGAGCAACTGGGGCGGCGGCGAATACGGGCGCGGCGTGGTCCCGTCTTCGGCCACGCCCGTCCATGTCACCGTGATGCTCGCGCCCTTCAGGCCGCCGTTGTTGACAGGCTGGACGGTAACGTCACCGGTACCCAGCGTGCCCAGGTCGATAACCGTCTGATCGGTGTCGGCTTCCTTCACGCGAGGCGCGGGCAGCGCACCCGGATCGGGCAGGGGCACCTCCACCTGCGTATGCGGCGCCCACTTCGAACTGTTGGTCACGCGGTCGAGGATGCGGTACGTGACGGTCGCCGTACCCGCGCCGATCTGCCTGATCTCGTCCTCGGGTATCGCTATTTCGAACGACGGCTTCGCCACGTCCGTTGACGACAGCGTGATCTCATGCTGGAAGCCATGCCACGACGCCGTGATCCTGTCGCCTGCTTCGATGTTGAGATACCTGGCCACGACGATGCGCACATTGCTCAGGTCCGCCCCCAGCGGCCAGGGGACGACTTCCGGCGGTTTGAGTCCCTCATTGATGGTTTCGGTGCTCGGGTCGGGGTCGAGGCCGCCCGGGACGCTCAGTTTGACTTCGACCGACAGGGAGGGTGAGTAAACCACCGTCCCCGATGCGCCCACATTTTCGTGCACTACATCGAAGGTGCCGGCGCCGATGGCATGGATGGCCGAAGCACGAACGGTGACCGGAATGGCCTTGCCGTTGTCCTCGGCGTTGATGAGCCGGCTCCCGACGACCGGTCCCGTCGTGCCGCCCCAGCGGATACGGGCGATGTCTCCATCGACGAAGCCGTCCCACGGGCCGACGATCACGCCAATGCTTCCCGCCGCGTTAGGGCCCACCAGGTCGTACCCGAGGCCGCCGTTGGCGTCGACCTCGTGAATGAGCGGGGGAGGTGGCGCCGCATCTGGCAGGATCGCGTGCGTGGCGGCACCACCGTCGTCGAGCGGCGGTGAATCCGGGTGTTCGTGTTCGGTTTGCATGGAACCTCCTTGATCCACCGTCGCTCGTACCGCATCAGTTTCCCGTGCGTACATCCATCAGCACGTTGTCCTGAACGGCGGCTCCCTTGCCGGCCTGGTTTTCGATCGTATAGTCGAAATAACCGTGACCGAAATTGACGGGCAGAAGAACGCCCGGGGCCAGCATGATGTCGACGAAAGCACGCTTCTCCGTGATCGGTTTTGCCGGTGGCTTGGGAAGCGAACTGTCGTCTCGTTCGACGAGATCGTTCTTTGTGATGATGTGCGATCCGCTGTCGCTTGTCGGCGCTCCCGGCGTGCCGACATCCGGCGTTCCCACGAATTCCCACGCGATGGTATCCCCTTCGCCGACATTGGTCTGGTCCAGGCGAATGCGCACGGGTGTCCCGTTTCGGGCGTCGTCAATGTTGATGCCATACGCCCGCCTGCCCGCGGCCTTCACGAAGGTGGCGGCATAAAGCGTGCCTCCTCCGGGCAGTTCGCCGGCCGTCTTGATGTTGATGGCCTGCGACGGGGAGAACGCCGTGACTTCCTCGCCGCTCTCGAGGATGCGGGTCGCACCGTAATAAAACTGGTGCGCGCCGGAATGGCTCTGGAGGTCGGCACGCTCAACCGTGATCTTGAGATCGGCAGCCTTGGTGACGTCGTCGCCGGTAACGGTGCGTGCGGCACCCACGGCGCCGCCGTCTTTCGCATCGATGTAGAGCTGAATGACATCGCCTTCCTTGAACGCTGCCACCGGCGTAGCGGAAAGGTCGAGCCAGGGCACGATGCCGGTAGCGTCCTTCTCGGCATCGTCCGCCGGAAGATCGTTGTCCGCGCCGCTCTCACCCCTGAGGGTAGGCCGTTGCAGATTCTCGTTGGGATTGTCAGGCAGGCCTGGCTCCGGGTTCGGCAGCGGGTCAGGATTGGGGTCGGGATTGCCGGGCAATGAAAGATCGAAGTCCACCGGTTTGATCTCGGACGGACTCGACAGACCGCTTCGCATGACCTGATAACGGACATCGGCGGTGAAAATCGGTGCGGGCGGGGTGCCATCGCCGGTGGACGGAAACAGCAGCGTGTAAGGGAAACCCAGCTCGAGTAACGGATCGTTGCCGATGTCTGAAGCCTTCAGCGGGCTGGTGACGACGCTTTGGTCGCCGACACTGACGATGAAGTAATCGCCTTCCTTAGGCGTTGGCGTGTACCTGGGAATCTGAATCACCATGGCGGGTCGAGCGTCGGGATCGGTGATCAGCTTGTCGTCTTCGGGGTCGAAGCGGGGGACAAGCGGTGCCGGAACAGTCTCCGGAGCGTCCTTGATCAGCATGTTGACCGGGGTTCCGGGAGCCGGCCCGTGTTGATTGCCGACGTCGTCCGTCGCGGCATAGTAAAAATCGACAATACCGGCCCCATCGACCTTCTCGAGTACCGTACGGTCGTAGGTGACCTTCGTGCCACTGCTTTTACTCGTGGTGACGACGGTTCCGGCGTCAATCTGAATGCCGTCACTACGAAGCTTCATGAAGAGGTTGATGGTGTCGCCTTCCTCCTGAAATTCGTAGCTGGGGATCGTACCTTCGAGCACACCACCGAGCTCACCGAGCAACTTGGCGAGTGTCAGGCCGTTATTGTCGATGTCCTCATCGAAATCGATCGCAGGCGGCAGATCGCCGCCCGGTGGCTGCTTATCGAAAATGACATCGGTGCCCTTATAGAGGTAGTCGATGCCGAGCACCGTATTGACTTTTATGCGCAGCGGAATCAGCGAGACGGCCCCCTCGGGGAGAGCATCCATGAACTCCTTGGACACGTAGAGTTCGATGGGGTCTGGGTACGGTGGAGCCGAGGGAAGGTCCACAAAGGTGAGTTCCTCGTCGACAAACATGACGCTGTAGCGGTCCAGCGGTTTCGATTCGGGCCACAATTTGCAGCTGATCTTGAGTGGCGCCAGCATCTTGGCGCGAGGAATTTTGTGGTTGGGCAGCGCATCGGGCACTTCCGTGGGAAGATCGATGTCTTCCGCCTGGGGATCGACCGATGCGGGAGCCGCGCTGGTCACAAGCTGCGCGCGACGGGTGGCTTTCCCTTGTGGCTTTCCTTGCATTTCGTATCACTCCTGTGATTTCGGTGATGGCACGTCATCGAGCGTACTCCGCCGCGTCATGCGGCTTCGATAGTCCGGACGTTGTAGGCGCAGCATGTCCGGAATCGGCAATGTGCGAAGCCAGGTGACAAAGCCCTGTGCGTTTCACATCGCGTGTACGCCTGCGTCGATAAGGATGCGACTCTTGCCGGATCACGCGCCGGAACCGCGCCCGGTCATCGCAACGAGATCGGAAAGGCTGGGAGGGCCGCACCACACCACATCCACTTTTAGGACCACGCCCAATAGCGAGGTCGGCCGCGAGTGGCTGTAATGCCCTCTCTCGTGGCGTCGACCTGTGTCCGCCGCGTCCGTCGTCTGGCTCTATAGCCGTCGACTCCTTGTCTTGGTTCCGAAGCAGGAAAACGCCATGCATTGCACTTTGTCCCGAGTTGCGCGCCGCGCGACGCTTTCGGCCGCGATCGTCGCGGCACTTTCGACGTCTTCCTATGCGATCGCGCGCGATGTCGGCGCGGGTCAGACCGTCGTACTCAACAACGAGAACGCCTCGCCGGAGGTCTTCAATGTGCGGGCGTCCGGTACGTTGCGTGTGCTGAATGGGTCGACCGCCGGCGCCGTGCTTACGACGTTCGGTACGCTCGTCATCGACCGATCGACGATCGCGTCCGCGTCGGGCGTCGGCGTGGATGGATACAACGGTTCGAACCTGACGATCACCGATTCCACGATTTCGCCGGGGACGACGGGTCGCTTCCAGCGAGGCCTCCTGCTGGCGGAAAGCAACCTGCCCGAAGGCAAGGGCATGGCGGCGCACGTGTCCGTCGCACGCAGCGTCATCAACGGAAACGACTACGCCGCCAGTATCGCGGGTAACGGTGTCATTGACGCTTCGGCCACCCGGTTCATCGGGCAGGGTGCCGGTTCCGCCGGTATCGCGATGTACAACGGCAGCCTGACACTGACCGACGGCAGTCTGGTGCAGGGGCAAGGTCAGGGCTTGCATGTCACGACAACGCGCGCTGTCTACGCGCCCTCCGTCGGCAGCACGCTCATCGTGGACGGCTCCACGGTACGTGGCCTGGGCGGCAGCGCCATCCAGGTGTTCAGTCAGGATGACACGCCAGTCGATCCGACGATCATTCTGCGTAACGGCGCATCGCTCGAAGGTGCCAACGGCGTCGCGCTGGGCATGAACGACGGGACGCACGCGACCATCCATCTGGACAATAGTCGAATCGCCGGTGACTTCCAGCTGGCGGGGAGTGCCTCCGCGGACGTTTCGCTGACCAATGCGGCGACGCTTACCGGTAGCGTGACGGGCGACGCGACGATGACGCTGGCATCGGGCACCGAGTGGGCCTCGACGGGAAATTCGACGATCGCTTCGCTGGCCCTGAACGGTGGCAGCGCATCCTTCACTCCGGTCAGCGGCGCGGCCTATCGAAGCACGACCGTGCGCGGCGACTTCTCGGGGAGCGGCGGCACCATCGGGCTCAACGTCCTCCTGAATGAGGGCGGCGCTTCGTCCCATCAGCAGACGGACCGGCTGTTGATCCTGGGTAACGTGACCACGACGGGCGTGACCGATATCGTTGTGACGCCGGGCGGCGTCGGCGCCGCTACCGACACCAACGGCAACGGGGTGATCGAAGCTGACGAGGGCATTTCACTGGTGCAGGTGGGCGGCGCTTCGCGGGCCGATGCGTTCAGGCTTCGCGGGGGCTATGTCGCCGTCGGTGCATTCCAGTACACCCTGCACGCGTTCGGCCCCGGGCAGGCCGATGCGGCGCAGAACCAGCTTGGTGGTGCACCCTTGAACTGGGACTACCGTCTCGCCAACCAGGTGGTGTGCGAAGGAGGCTGTACACCCGTGGATCCGGGTGGTCCGGGCCCTGGCGATGGCGGCGACCCGGGCAATCCCGAGAATCCCGGTATTCCGGGCGACGGCGGCGACCCCGGTATCCCCGAAACCCCGCGTGAGCGATTCGCCGTGGCTCCGCAGCTGCCTTCCTATCTCTCCGCCCCGGCCGCGCTGCTCACCTATGGCGACATGATGAACGACGGTCTGCACCAGCGGCTCGGCGACATTCGCCAGGGCGCATCGGACAACCCGGTCGGGGGCGAGGTATTCGCGCGCTACCTCGGTGGCCAGCTGCGCTACAGCTCCAACCTGTCGTTTCAGCGTTACGGCTACGACTTCGATCAGCAGATCAATGCGCTGCAGCTCGGCGGCAGCCTGATCGCGCTGGATGGCGACAATGGTTCGCTGCGTGCGGGCTGGGCCGCCGACAAGGGAACCACGCGCGTTACCCCCAACGCGGTCGATGGCAACAGCAGCGCGAAATACCATGCCAATGGCGTATCCGGCTGGATCACCTGGCAGCACGGCAACGGCTTCTGGGTAGACGGCGTCATCGGCGCCACGCGGTACCGCGGCGATGTAGGTACGGATCTGCGCGGCTCCGATGTCGGCAATCTCCGCGCGCACGGCTGGACCACGTCGATCGAGGCGGGTCTGCCGATCGCGATCGGTGGCGACTGGACGGTGGAGCCGCGGTTCCAGCTGAAGCACCAACAGCTGAACTTCCGGGACTTCAGCGACACCGATGGACTTGAGGTCCAACTGGGCACGGCGAAGCAGACCAGCGCCACGCTTGGCGGTCGTATTACCCGGACGGCGCAGCCGCGATTCATGCCCTATGCCAGCCTGGACCTGACACATACGAGCCATGGCGATCCGGGCGTGGACGTCTCCAGCGAAGCATTCAACACGGGCGACCGCTTCGGCTCGGGTCGTGTGGGCAATGCGTATCGTGTTGCCGCGGGTGCGGTCAGCCAGCTCGGTGAACATGTGCAACTGTATGGCGAAGGCACCTACCAGCACTTCGTCGGCAGCTACGGCATGCGCGGCTGGGCCGGCAACGTCGGTGTCCGCGTGTCGTTCTGACGCGCGGCCACAAAAGACCACGGCATGTCGCGTTGACGACATGCCGTGGAAGTATTGCGGTTCCCCAGTTCGATACCGCTAAACCGCTGACGAGCCACCCGGCGTCCGTCGCCTCTTCGTGATGCCCCGCGCCCTGCGCATCCCTGCACATCGTCGCCATCCTTCCGGCTTGCGCGGACGTGCTTCGTGCACGTCCAATGTCACATGTCACTAGCAGCGGTTCAGTGGTATCGAGAGTTCAGGCTATCTCTTTGTTCTGGTTATAAAAATAGGTCTTTGGTTGTAGGGGCGAACGTCCGGTTCCGGACACCTCGGCGCAAGTCTTGCCGTCTTCGCGGACACCGCGCCGGGGCACTTCAGCGGGGTAGCGAGGTTGCATCCGACTTGCCGTTTTTCACTGTCCGGATCCGGACGGTAAAACGCCGTCACTGGATGGCGATCAGCCACAACGCCGCGCCCTGAACCGGTGCCACGGTCCAGTGCACGCGGTAGGTGCCCGCGGCCTCCACCTGTCGCCATGCCACCGCTCCCTGCACACCGCTCTCGTCGGGCAACGTGACGAAGGCATCGATCAGCTGGAAGCCGTCGCCCGGACTCACGGTCATGCGCTTGACGCCACCGTCGCCCCACCAGAACGCCAGGAATGTGGCGGGTCCGTTCACCGTTACGGTGTCGCTGGCTACCTGCAAGGCGCCATCGGCGTAGGAACGTGCGACGGCAGCCACGCGTGTGCCGTGACGTACTTCGACGAAGGGCAGGGAGAGTTCGCCGCGGGGTTCGCCGCGTTTGTCGATCGATACCGAATGCGACGCGCCGCCTTTGCCGTCGGTGACGACATAGCCCTGTACCGTGAACCGGTCACCGTAGTTCGCGTAGGTCTGCGCCCGGCCCAGGGGCTTCCAACGGTTTCCGTAGGTATCGCGCGGCGTGGCATCGTTGCTGGCATACCCCGCGTTGAACGCGATGAACACGCTTCCACTGACCTGCGTGTCGACCGGCGCCGTGGTCGCGGGGGTAACCCCGAGACCTTCGCCCTGGCCGAGGAAAACGTGCGCGCCTAACGTGGGCGGCATGTCGGCGGCGGTGACGGCGCCGCTGCTCAGGACGAGCAGCAGCGTCGCGGGGAAGGCGACGCGATGGGGCAGGCGCATGCGTATTCTCCATAAGTTGTACTTGTCACGCCATGGTTGCTGCGCCACGCTCTTGGCTGCGGAGCGAAGGGAGCTCGACGGTGGCGGACGAAACCGATTTTCTGGATCTCTACACACGGCTCCGGCTGGAGCCTGGGTGCTCGCTGCCCGAGTTCAAGCAAGCCTACCGGCGCCATGTCGCACAGTGGCATCCGGACCGCCGTGCCGACGGGCATGCCGACGTGCTGGCGGCACGTCGCCTGCAAAGGCTTACCAGGCAGTATGGCGCGGCCATGGAATTCCACCGGCGACATGGCCGTCTGCCGGGGGGCGCACCGCTGCCAGGCGTAGCCGTCGCGACACCGGAACCCGCTGCCGCGATCGAGGACGGTACGCCGGCCACCACGGTGATCGCCGATACGGAGTCGTTGCCACGGCGACCGCTGGGCGCATGGTGGTGGCTCGCGATCGGCGCGATCGGCGTCGCGGTGCTTGCCTGGTCGCTGATGCCCGCTGCCAGCGAACCCGACGCAGAAGACAGCACGGAAGCGGCCATCGTTCGAACGGCCGGCGTACCGGCGGCGAACTCCGCCTTCGCGGTCAGCGGACCGTTGTCGCTGGGCATGAGCGAAGACGAAGTCATCGCACTCGAGGGCGAACCCACGCAACGCGCGGACGGTCGCTGGGAATACGGACCCTCCTGGGTCCGCTTCGACAACCACGCGGTCAGTGACTGGTACAGCTCGCCACTTCGCGGTCTGCACAGCGAGAGCCCGCGCCCGCGTCACTAACGCGCACCACGGCCGAACAGCACCACCTCCACCGTCTCGATCAGGATCACCATGTCGAGGAAGAGGTTGTGGTTCTTCACGTAGAACAGGTCGTATTTCAGCTTCTCGGCAGCATCTTCTTCGGAAGCTCCGTAGGGATAGCTGAGCTGCGCCCAGCCCGCCAGGCCCGGTTTGATACTGTGCCGCAAGCTGTAATAGCGAATCTTGGTTTCCAGGTCCGAGACGAACTGCGGGCGCTCGGGTCGCGGGCCCACGATGCTCATGTCGCCACGGATCACGTTCCACAGCTGCGGCAGCTCGTCGAAACGAAGCTTGCGGCAGATGCGGCCCACGCGCGTCACGCGATCGTCGTTGCTCTTCGCCCAGCGTGCCACGCCGTCCATCTCCGCATCGGTGCGCATGCTGCGGAACTTGTACAGCCAGAAAGCACGACCGCGCTCGCCGACCCGCTCCTGGCGATAGAGGATCGGCTGCCCGCGACCGGACTCGATGCGGATGGCTGCGACCACCGCCAGCATGATCGGCCAGCAGAGCAGGGCGATCGTCAGCGATGCACCGATGTCGAACGCGCGTTTCACGAAGAGCGCGAAAGGCGACGCGTTGAAGCCGCCTGAAAACACCAGCCAGGACGGATCGAGCATGGTCAGCTGCACGCGACCGGCTTCGCGCTCGACAAACGTGGTGAGATCGGTGATCTGCACGCCGAGCTGGCGGCAGGCCAGCAGGTCGTCCATGGGCAGGCTGCCACGCCGGTCGTCCACGCCGACGACGATTTCGTCAAGCTTCACACGGCGCGCATAGCCTGCCAGTGACTCACGCGTGTCGAGCAGCAGTTCGGCGGGCACCAGGACGTTTTCGTTGGGCCCTTGCACATATCCGAGCAGGCAGAAGCCTCGACGATCCGAGCGGCGGCGCATGCGATTATGGATCTGCGCCGCGCGTTGTCCGGCGCCCAGCACGATCACACGCCGTTTCAGGGCTTCCAGCTCGACCAGACGCATGAAAAGCGCACGAAACGCGGCCGTGGCGATAAAGCCCATCGCCAGCGCCATGCCGAGCACGCCGCGGCCCACGTACGCCTGCGGTACCACGTAATAACCGACCACAAGCACCAGGCCGCCCAGTGCGAAGGCGATGGCATGTCGCGCCAGCTGACCTCGCCAGCTCATGCGCAACGTGGACCGGTATTCGCCGAGTGCCGCCATGCCGAGGAAGATGACCAGCGCGAACATCACCGCGCGTGCGGTAAGCATCTGCATCGATGCTTCGAGGTCGTCCGGTGACGGTGCGAAGCGGATGTACGTGGCGACGTTGAGCGACGCGGCAAGCAGGAGCAGCTCGCATCCACCCATCAGGGTGAGCCAGCGTACGATCGGCTGTCGAAGCAAACGAATCATCGTGTTCCCCTTGCACGCCGCGTGTCGACGTGCCGATGACGGAAGGCTAGGCATGTGCGCCGGGAGTGTCGATTGCACTTCCGGTCGTGACGCGGCTAGGCCGTATGGCCGTGTGTAACGTCATCGTTACAGCGTGTGCAGACGAATGTCCCGGATTGCCGACGGAGCGGCAAGGGCCGCGACCCAGCGATCGCAGCCCTCGAGGTTGCGCGTGATGCAGGGCGGGTAGTGCGCCGCCTCCGGGGGCGGGAGCAGAAGATGCGTCGCGGGCGCCGGTGTCGTGGCGGGATCGGTAAGCAGTCCGACACCGAAGGCTTTCAGCAGCGCTTCTTTCCGCGTCCATAGTTCCATCTGTGCCCAGCGCCTCGCGACATCGTCGAGCACCGAAAGTTGTGCGATTTCCGCTCGGGTACAGAACACCGGCATCAGCGTGTCCAGATCCACGCGCGGAGGGTACGTCTCGATGTCGACGCCGATCGTCGCCGCCGGCGAGACCGCCAGCGCCACCACATCGCCGCTATGGCTGAGGCTGGTCGACAACGCGGTTCCGGGCAGGCGGGGCTGCCCATCGGCGGTGCGTGCCAGCGGCACGTCCGATGGCGCCAGGCGCAGGCACTCGCCGAGCACGATACGCCACACGGCATGCGCAAGAACGTAGACGTCGCGGTCGCGGGGGTAGTGGAAGCGAAGTGCCCGCGCCCGTTCGCTCCGGTCGAGCAGGGCGTTGGCATCGCACACCTCGTCGCGGAGAGCGAGGGCGTCGAACACGAGGACACAGGCCTGGTCGGCGCGCGGCGCATCGAAGCCAATGTCGGCAAGGCGCGCTACGACCCGACCGGAGAGGGTGTCCCTTGGGGACGCGTGGGCCAGTGCGGTCATCCGGCTATCCGAGTCCGCCCGTTTCGCAGGCTTGCAGCAAGGTCCGCAACTGACCGGCAAGACGCAGACTCAGCGCGATCAGCGTGAAGGTCGGAAACGCCCAGCCGCCGGTGGGGAAGACCGAGCTCCCCGCGACATGGAGATTGCCGACGCCGAACACCTTGCCGTTCGGGTCGACGACACCCTGAGCCGGATCGTTCGCCATGCGTGTGGTACCCATGTGGTGCGCCGTGCCATGTACATCCGGTGGCAGAGCGGGATCGATCGCCCACGCGGCCGGTTCGAACCGGCCGTCGCAGGCATGGGCCAGCCGGTCGCCGGTCAGCACGGTGAGCGTGCGATACGTGTGTCGGTCCAGGTCGGTGAGTCGCCAGTCCACGCTCACCCGTCGCAATCCGAGCGCGTCGCGGCTCGTATCCAGGGTGATCCGGCTGTCGCGGTTGGGCGCCTGCTCGAAGAAGCCGACCAGGGCGACGCGGTCGCTGTGGACGGTGGGGCGGTCGTTCGCCTTCTGGGCGACCGCCCGGACGATGTCGCCGATATGCAGGCCGAGGCGCATCGTGCTCAGCGCGAGGTTCCGCGGTGAGACGGCGACCGCGCCACCGGGCCCGTTCTGCAGCGCGGCGTTTAGACGGGCCTGGAGCAGCGAGCCTTCGTCGCGTACGGGACCACGTAAGGCGGCGCGAAGATCGCGCAGGGCGCGAATACCGCGCGGTACCTCGCCTTCCACCGCGAAGGGGTGCACGCGGCCGTTCAGGGTTTCGTGACGTTTCTGGGCCGCCATCGACAAGCCGATCTCGGGAGACACCGGTGCCCGTGCCTTGCCGATGGTGCGCTCGTAGGGCCGCGTGAGCCGGTCGGGCGTGTCGGAGCGGATGCTGCCGAGCGTGCCGCTGGGATGATCCATGAAATACCGTCCGACCAGATCGCGGTCGTTGCCCAGGCCGCGGGTCGCCACGCTGTCCGAGAGCAGCAGGATGCGCGCATTCTCGATGCCGCCAGCGGCAAGGACGTAACGCCGCGCACGGATACGGCCACGGCGGCCGTCGAGCGAGCCGATGCGCGCCTCGGTCACGTGGCTCGCCGTGTCGTTGGAACGCAGCTCCATCACGTTGGCATGCAGCAGAACGGTGATGTTGGCCGCCTGGCCGAGCGGCTCGCGGTAGGCTTCCCCGAACAGGATCGGACTCCGCGCGAAGATGTAGTTGGTCATCACGTCGGGATCGAGGTCGAGCGGCTTGCGTGCCACCGGCCCCTCGAACGATCCCTGGCCGAAACGGTACGACGCGTCGATGTGACAGAAGGCTCGCGCCTTCTCGTACCAGGGTGTCAGCTCGGCGTAGCGCAGCGGCCACCCACTCCCGGGCACCCAGTCGCGCGGGGCCATGTCGTCGTCGCCGAGCGGTATGCAGCCGCCACCCCACAGGGTGCAGCTGCCGCCGAACACGCGCATGCGCGAGGTGCCGGCATCGAAAGGCATGTCGCCGGCCGAGCGGCCGTTGTAGAGGTCCTGGCTGCGATCCTCACCCATCAGGCCGCCGCCCTCGACGAGGCAGACGGTGATCGACGACCCGATGAAGGACTGCGCGATGGCGATACCGGCCGGTCCCGCGCCAATGACGCACAGGTCCGCCTGAAGATCGGCAGGTGCCGACGGGTCGAGGTAATCGATGAGCACGGCGCATCTCCCAGGAATGTCGCGTCGCGTTGGAAAGTCTTCGTCGCCGCGCTAGGCCCGGTAATACGCGCGGTACCAGTCGACGAAATGTCTGACGCCGGAGCGGACATCCACCCGCGGCGCGTACCCCGTGGCCTGCACCAGCGCCGAGACATTGGCTTCGGTGTCGGGTACGTCGCCGGCCTGCAAGGGCAACATCTCCATGCGTGCCTTTCGGTCGAGACACTCTTCCAACGTGTGGATGTACTGCAGCAGCTCCACCGGCTTCTCGTTGCCGATGTTGTAGATGCGGTAGGGCGCGACGCCGCTGCTGCCCGGGTCGGGGCGATCGCCCGACCACTGTTCGTTCCTGCCGGGCAGCTGATCGAGTGTGCGCAGGATCCCCTCGACGATGTCGTCCACGTAGGTGAAGCTGCGCTTGTGGTGCCCGTGATTGAACACCCGGATCGGCTCGCCCGCCAGGATGGCCTTGGTGAACAGGAACAGCGCCATGTCGGGTCGGCCCCAGGGGCCGTACACCGTGAAAAAGCGCAGGCCCGTGCAGGGCAGGCCATAGAGATGCGCGTAGCTGTGCGCCATCTGCTCATTGGCTTTCTTCGACGCGGCATACAGGGTCAGCGGGTGCTCGGTCGGCTGATGCTCGGAAAACGGCATCCGCGTGTCGGCGCCATAGACCGAACTGGTCGACGCGAACACGAGATGTTCCACGTCGTGATGGCGGCAGCCCTCCAGTACATGCAGAAAGCCGGTGACATTGCTGGACATGTACACGTGCGGATTGGTGGCGGCGTAACGTACGCCTGCCTGTGCCGCAAGGTTGACGACGCGTTGCGGGCGGTAGGTGGCGAAGACATCTTCCACCGCGTCGCGGTCGGCGAGATCGGCGTGGATATGGGTGTAGCCCGGGTCGTCCGCGAAGCGTCGCAGACGTGCCTGCTTCAGCCCCACGTCGTAGTAGTCCGACAGGTTGTCCAGCCCGATCACCTCGTCGCCCCGCGCGAGGAGCCGTAAGGCGAGGTGGGAGCCGATGAAGCCCGCGGTGCCGGTGACGAGGACTCTCATGGATGCCGTCTCGCGGTCACAGGCGCCCGTCCACCGCGTCCCGCGGCAGTACGTACTTGACGTCGTAGACGACGGAGGCCGGCTTGCCGAACGCGCGGATGCCTTCCGCGCCCCATGCGATGAATTCCTTGTGGCCGACCGCGACCAGGACGGCGTCGTAGCTGCCCGCCTCAGGTACGTCGACCGGGGTGATTCCGTATTCGTGCCGCGCTTCGCTGGCCCGCACCCAGGGATCGTGTACGTCGACGTGCACGCCGTAGCTATCCAGTGCGCCTACGATGTCGACCACGCGTGTGTTGCGCAGGTCGGGGCAGTTTTCCTTGAAGGCGAGGCCCAGGATCAGCACGCGCGCCTGCACGGGGTTGATGCCCTTGCGGACCATCAGACGGACCAGCTCGCTGGCGATATACGGACCCATGCCGTCGTTGGTGCGGCGACCTGCCAGGATCACATCGGGGTGGTGGCCTACCTGTTGCGCCTTGTGGGTCAGGTAATACGGATCGACGCTGATGCAGTGCCCACCGACCAGGCCGGGGCGAAACGGCAGAAAATTCCACTTGGTACCGGCCGCTTCGAGGACTTCGAGCGTGTCGATACCCAGTTTGTTGAACAGGATGGCCAGGTCGTTGACCAGGGCGATATTCAGATCGCGCTGGGTGTTTTCGATGACCTTGGCGGCTTCGGCGACCTTGAGCGAACTCGCGCGGTGCGTACCGGCGGTGATGACCGAGCGGTACAGCGCGTCGACGGTATCCGCGGTTTCCGGCGTCGAACCCGACGTGACTTTGAGAATACTGGTCACTCGGTGTGTCTTGTCACCCGGGTTGATACGTTCCGGGCTGTATCCGACGAAGAAGTCCTTGTTGAAGACGAGGCCCGACACGGCGGCGAGAATGGGAACGCAGATCTCCTCCGTGCAGCCGGGATACACCGTGGACTCGTAGACAACGATGTCGCCGCGCTTGAGAACTTTGCCCAATGTTTCGCTGGCACGGCGCAGTGGTGCGAGGTCGGGGCGACGCGCGTCGTCGATCGGCGTCGGGACGGTCACGATGTAGATGTCGCAATCGGCCAGTTCATCCAGCGCGTCCGAGAAGCGCAGGCGCTTCGAGGCCGCCAGTTCGCCCGCGTCGACTTCCAGCGTGACGTCGCAACCGGCGCGCAGTTCATCGATGCGGCGGGAATGGATGTCGAAACCGAGGGTTGCGTATTGCTTGCCGAATTCGACTGCCAGCGGGAGACCGACGTAGCCGAGGCCGACCACGCCGATGCGGGCGGTAGCCAGCGCGCGTGGTGGCGCGGTCTCCGCGTCGGAATAGGGGCGAGCTTCGGCCGACGCCTCGTGTACGGCGCTACCGGCCTGACTGCGGCTAACGATGTCCATACGCGTCTTTCCCCTGATGGCCCGGAAACCCCGCGGAACGAGGCCAGATAAGGTTAGCAACGCGCCTTCGCCTTGCCTGTATGGCTTACGTGGGTGGACGAATGGCCGATGGCACCATGCCTGAACGTAGGGCTAGCGCGACATCGATTGACGTGTGAAGCAAGCGTTTACAAGGCTCGGTCGCCGCGATATCTTGCCGTCGGTCCCACTACGTATCGGTGGGCGTATGACTACAAGCCTCTCCCCATCTGGTCCACTCATGTCCGCGCGAAGCTATCTGGGCTCGGTGCGCGTGGCCTTACTGGACGACCATGCGCTCGTCCTCAAAGGGCTGGTCGCGCAACTGGAGACGTCCCCCTCCATCGTGATTCTCGGCAGCTTTTCGAGCAGCCGGCCTTTCCGTGCCTTGCTGGCCGAGACGCCTGCGGACGTCGTGCTGCTCGACTATTCGCTGGCTTTCGACGATCTCGATGGTGTCGCGCTGATCCGGCTGCTGCGCAAGGCGTACCCGCGCATGAAAATTCTCATCGTCTCGGCGCATGACGAAGGCCTGATCGTGCGCAACCTGCTTCAGGCCGGCGCGGATGGCTTCGTGGCGAAAAGCCAGGATCCCTCGGAGATCATCCACGCGATCGACGTGGTGATGACGGGTGGCGTCTACCGGCCGCCGCAGCGTGTCGGCATACCGGGCGAGGGCGCCGCGGGCAGCAAGACGGGGAAGCAGCTGTCGCTGCGCGAGTGGGAGGTGGTCCGCTGCCTGCTCGACGGACTGGGCGTGACGCAGATCGCGGTGAAGTTCGGCCGTAGCATGAAGACGATCAGCGCACAGAAGTCGGCGGCGTACCAGAAACTCGGCGTCCGCTCGGACAGTGAGTTTCACAGCCTGAAGGAACACATCCGCGCGCTGGCGAACCAGCCGCCGTGATGCGCCGTTTCGCATGGATGCTGGTTGGCTGCATGGTCGCAGCGGTGGCGGTCGCCCAGGACGTGCCGGACGAGGAGGCGCGCGCGCGCTGGGTGAAAGCGCACCCCGTGCTGCGCATCGCCCTGGATCCTCAGCAGGGCGCCGAGATCGGTGCCGGCAAAGCGAACCCCCTGGTGACGGAGTACCTCGCGCTTGCGGCGCGTAAGGCGGGCATGCGCTTCGAGCCGGTACGCACGCGCTCCTGGGCGGAGTCGGTCGCCGCATTCAGGGCGCATCGGGTCGATGTGCTGCCGTCCACCGCCGATCGCATGCTCACCGCCGATCTGGGCAGCTCGGCGCTGCTGTCGTCGCCTTTCTATGTCGGTCGTACGCTGATCGTAACGCGGACGGTTGGACCCGCCGAAATGGACCTCTGGCATCTGCAGGGGCGCACGGTGGCCTTCAAGGGCGGAGGCCAGTACGAGGCGTGGCTCGAGCGCGAGCATCCCTCCATCACCCGGCTTCCCCTGGCCGATATCCATCAGGTGCTGGCCGCCGTCGAGAGCGGCGTGGCCGATGCGGCGATCGGTGTGGACGTGGCCTATTACCCGATCGTGCGCCGCGATTACGCCATGAGCCTTCGCGTGGCGGGGACGGTGCCGGAGATGGCGGTGTCGGTCCGCGTCGCCGTCCAGCGCGACGAGCCCGAGCTGCTCGCCATTCTGGAGCAGAGCATGCGCGGGCTGTCCTCGGCGGACAACATGGCGGTGATCGAGCGGTGGCTCGAGACGGCGTATCTGCGTCAGCCCACCGTGTCGCAGGTGCTCTCGGCGTTTCGCGGCGAGCTGGGTCTGGGTGTCGCACTGATAGCCGCGCTGGTCTTCGCGCTCTGGCAGATGCGCCGTGCGCAGCTGGCGTCCCGTCGCGGCGAGCAGCAGAAGACCATGCTGCTCGCGGTGATGAGTCATGAAGTGCGCAACGCGGTGAACGCGGTCACGTCGTCGATCGACCTCATGGCACGCGAACCTCAGGATGGGCCCCAGCGTGACCTCATGGCGATCGCACAGGTCAGCAGCCGGAACCTGCAGAACCTTCTGAAGAGCGCCCTCGATTACACGCGCTCGGAAGTTGAGGGTTTCACCCCGGACCCGGTGCCCTGCGACGTGCAGGCGATCGCGCGTGACGCGATCGAGGCACAGCGGCTGGCGATCGAGGCCAAGAGCCTCGCGGTGCGTCTGGATCTGCCGATGGGGCCCTTGCCGTGGCTGCTGGTCGACGAAGTCCGGGTCAGGCAGCTTCTGGAAAACCTGTTCGCCAACGCGGTGAAGTTCACCGAGCGCGGCCACGTGGGAATCGCTCTCTGGCAGGGTGCCGGTGAAAACGAAGACGGGGTGCGTCGCCTGCTGATCGAGGTGTTCGACACGGGTATCGGTGTCCCCGCGAACCGGCAGCGTCAGCTGTTCAAGCCGTTCGCCCAGGTGCGTGGGCGTCTCGACGTCCGTCTTGGCGGCAGTGGCCTCGGCCTGGCGATCTGCAGGGATATCGCGACCAACCTGGGTGGCACCCTCGAATTCAACAGCGAAGCGGGCGTGGGTACGGCCGTCCGCGTCACCTTGCCGACGAGTCTGGTGCCCCGCACGACCTCGTCACCACCGTCGCCAGCCGCCGAAACGTCGATATGCGGCGAACCGGGCGGCATCGTGCTGCTGGTCGAGGATCACCCGGCCAACCGGCAGATCATCGTTGCCCAGCTCAAGTTCCTCGGTTACGCCACCGAAGCCGTGGATCATGGCCAGGCGGCTATCGACCGTTTCGTGCCCGGGCGCTTCGTGGGCGTTCTCCTGGACTGCGAGTTGCCCGACATGCAGGGTTACGACATCGCTTCCGAATTACGCGCGCGAGAGGCCGAGGCTCGCGTCACTCCCACCCGTTTTATCGCCATTTCGGCCAATCAGGGCAGCGACCATGTACGCCGCTGCGCGGAGAGCGGCATCGACATCGTGCTGGGAAAGCCGCTTTCGCTGGATGCGCTGAAGTCGGCGCTGGCCGGTCCCGTCTCGCCCATGGCGGAGCAGGCGGTTTCCCCCACGCCCGCCATGCAGGCCGCCTTTCGTGACGAGACCCGGCACGATCTTGCGCTGACCTGCGATGCGCTCGAGCGGGGCGACTTCGCCCGAGCGCTGCATCACGTCCATCGCGTGAAAGGGGCCGCGCTGGTCTGCGGCATGGTGGCGATCGCGGGCATCGCCGAGGGGCTGGAAGAATCGCTGGGGGCGGGTGGGGGCCTTGCCGATGCCGAGCCCTTCATGGAAGCCATCGCGCGGCACCTCGACGGTGACTGAGCCGCCACCACGCCCTTTAAACGTCTCATCGCGTACCAATGTGTGTCTGTGACTTTCCTCGTTCCACTCATGGAGTCATACGATGACAACCCCCAACGCAGCAGCAAGCGGCACGTTCAGCATCGGCGGTGATCTCGAGGTCAATCGCCTCGGTTTCGGCGCCATGCGTATCACCGGCAAGGGCATCTGGGGCGACCCGGCGGATCCCGCCAAGGCGCGGGCCACGCTGGCGAAGCTTCCCGAACTCGGGGTCAACCTCATCGACACGGCGGACAGCTACGGCCCCTACGTCAGCGAGGATCTGATTCGCGAGGTCCTGCACCCGTACAAAGGCCTCGTTATCGCGACCAAGGGCGGCCTTACGCGTCACGGTCCCAACGTCTGGCCCCCGCTGGGCCGTCCGGAATATCTGCGCCAGTGCGTTCTGATGAGCCTGCGCCGTCTCGGCGTCGAACGCATCGACCTCTGGCAGCTGCATCGCATCGATGCGAAAGTGCCGCGCGATGAGCAGTTCGGCGTGATCAGGGACATGCAGAACGAAGGGCTGATCCGCCACGTCGGCCTGTCCGAGGTCAACGTCGAGGAAATCGAAGCCGCCTCGAAATTCTTCAAGGTCGCGACGGTGCAGAACCTCTACAACCTCGGTAACCGCCAGAGCGAAGCGGTGCTCGACTACGCCGAGAAAAACGGCATCGGTTTCATTCCGTGGTACCCGCTGGCGGCGGGTGAGCTGGCGAAAGAGGGCTCGCTGCTGTCGAAGATCGCGAAGAAGCTCGGCGCGACGGACGGCCAGGTGGCTATCGCGTGGCTGCTGAAGCGTTCGAAGGTGATGCTGCCGATCCCGGGTACCGGCGATCCGGGCCACCTCGAGGAGAACGTCAAGGGTGCGAGCATCGAGCTGTCGCAGGAAGACTTCGAGGCGCTGGAGCACGCGGTGAAGTGACGTGCTTCGGGTGAGTTGAGGGATCCGGCCACCGCCAGCAGGACTGGCTTCCACCCAGGCCGCCCGGCCCAGGTGGAAGTCGGCTCCGCCAGCGAAGCCCGCTGGCCTCAGTGCAACTTCACCGGAGGCAGCGTCGTGTTCCGCAGCCAGTCCGCCAGCCACAGTGCCGTCGCACGGGGCCAGCCGTGCAGCGTCGCGCGATGCCTCTGCTGCAGTGACACGTACACCAGCTTCGCCAGCCAGCCGCGCATCGGGATCACCGACTTATGGCGGCCCGACGGCAATTCGCCGGTCGCCTGGCGTACGCCGAGGGAGACGAGCGTCCCCTTCGAATGGAAGACGAACGCTGCGGGCGTTTCGCCTCGCGACACCTTGATCAGCGCGTCCGACAGATACGTCGCCTGCTGATGCGCGGCCTGTGCCGTCGGCGGCACGCTGCCTCCGTCGGGTGTGGCGGTGAACGCGCAGTCGCCGAGAGCGTAGATACCCTCGACGCCCTTCGCCGCGAGGTGCTCATCGACGACGATGCGCCGGTCGCGCGACAGCTCGAAATGGCCGAGGCCCTTGACCATGTCATGCCCGGTGACGCCCGCGGCCCAGACCTTGATGTCGCAGGGAATGACGCTGCCATCGGACAGGTGGAAAGCGTCCGACTCGACGGCGTTGACGCCGACGCCAAGGCGCAGGTTGACCTTCATACGCTCCAGGATCTGCTGCGCGGAAGCCGACGTGTCCGGATCCACGGCGGGCAGCACGCGTGGCGCCATATCCATCAGGGTGACGTCGAGTTTCGCGGCGGAATCCAGTCCGCCATAGCGATGCATGTCGTTGAAGGCGTGGTGCAGCTCGGCCGCGAGCTCGACACCGGTGGCGCCCGCGCCGACGATGCCGACGCGGATGCGCTTGTCCGGGTCGCCCGCGCTACGCAGCGCGAGGGCCAGGATCTTGCGGCGTAACGCGATGGCCTGGGCCGGGCTGTCGAGCATGTCGCAGTTCTCGAGCACGCCAGGCGTGCCGAAGTCGTTCACGCGGCTGCCGAACGCCAGCACCAGGGTGTCGTACGTCAGGCTCCGCGGTGGCAGGATCAGCTCGTCCGTGTTGGGCAGGTGCACCGCCTCGAGGTCGATCGTTTTTTCCGCGGCGTTCAGGCCCAGCAGGGCCCCCGGTTCGAAGCGATAACCGTGCGCCTGCGCGTGCGCAAGAAAAGGCACCGCTTCTTCGCCGTCGCCCAGCAGGCCGGCGGCAAGCTCGTGCAGCCGCGGCTTCCAGAAATGGCTGGAATCGCGGTCGACGAGCGCGACATCGAAGGCCTGGCTCTTGCCCAGCCGGGTGGCCAGTTCGATGCCGGCGGCACCGCCGCCGACGATCACGACGCGATGTGCGCCGGGCCGCTTGGTTGAGTTCATTGCGAAGTCTCCGTATCAGTCTGAAACGAGCATACCCAGCGTATCGTTCGCGGCTTGCGAAGACCCACCGTGTCGTGTAAACAAAGCGCATGTCCCCGCGCATCCTTCTCCGACGACGAATCGCCCAGCTCGCACTGAGCTGAGCCGACGGCGCGCCATGCGCCGCCTTTCATCGTCCCTGGAGAAACCCATGTGCCTGTCCCCGGCGTCGCGGATCGACGTCCTGCTTACCGCTGCCTTCCTGTCGCTCGACCTGCCTGTGGCTCTCGCCAGGGCGGTGCCCGCCGCACGCCCGGACCTCGGCGATTTCCAGTGCAACGGCGCGCTTGCTGCCGCGGCGCTCGTCGGCCGGACGGGGCGCGCCATCGCGGAAGATATCGCCGTGTACCTGCGCCAGGAACCGGCTTTTGCCGAGGTTAGCGTTGCCGGTCCGGGTTTCATCAACCTGCGGCTATCCGCCGCGTTCATCGCGCAGGGTCTTGACGCCATGGCCGCGGATGACCGTCTGGGTATCCCGGATGAAGGCCGTGCGCGACGCGTCGTGCTCGACTTCGGTGGTCCCAACGTCGCGAAACCGCTGCACGTCGGGCATTTGCGCTCCCTCGTGCTTGGCGAGAGCCTGCGGCGGATTCATGCGGCACTGGGCTGGTCGACGCATGCGGATGCGCATCTCGGTGACTGGGGCTTGCAGATGGGCATGTTGAGCGCGGCGATACGCCGCACGGACCCGACCCTGGCGTTCTTCGATTCCGAGGCGGTGGCGCCGTTTCCCGCGACCGCGCCGGTCACGCTCCGTGAACTCGAACGGCTCTATCCCGAAGCCGCCGCGGCGTGCCGGGAGGACCCTGGCCGGATGGCTGAAGCCCGCGCGGATACGGCGGCCTTGCAGGCGGGCGACCCGGGACTCACGGCGTTATGGCGTTCGTTGCGTGCGCTTAGCCTGAGCTCTCAGGCAGCCGACTTCGAGCGGCTGGGCGTGCGCTTCGACGCTCTGGATGGCGAGAGCGACGTGCGGGATGCGATCGCGCCGCTGGTCGCCCGGCTGCGGTCGTGCGGTGTCGCGACAGCAAGTGAGGGCGCCGTAGTCATTGAAGTCGCCGAACCCACGGACAGCTCGCCGGTGCCGCCGTTGCTGCTGGCAAAGAGCGACGGCGCCGCCCTTTATGCGACGACCGATCTGGCAACGCTCGAGGCTCGTGCGTCGGTGCCCGGGTTGGCGCGTGTCGTATACGTCGTCGATCAACGGCAGGCACTGCATTTCGAGCAGGTCTTTCGCGCGGCACGCAAGGCGGGCATCGCGCACGATGTCGAACTGGTGCACGCCGGTTTCGGCACGGTGAACGGGCCTGACGGTAAACCCTTCAAAACGCGCTCGGGCGGCGTGGCGCGGTTGGCCGATCTGCTGGACGACGCCGTCGCCCGCGCCGCGGAGCGCCTTTCCTGTTCCGGCTACGGCATGGACCTGGACGGTGCGCAACGCGAGGCGCTCACGCGCCAGGTGGGCGTCGCCGCCGTGAAGTTCGCCGATCTGTCGGGGGATCGTCTCTCAGGGTATGTCTTCGACCCCGCGCGCATGGTCGCGTTCGAGGGGCGTACGGGTCCATACCTGCAATACGCCTGCGTGCGCCTGCGGTCGCTGCTCGCCAGGGCCGCCGGTGAGGTCGTGGGACCCGCGCAGGCGTCGGCGCCCGTGGAGCGCGACCTCGCGCTGCATTGCCTGTCGTTCGGTGACACGGTGTCGGAAGCCGTGCGGCTCTGCCAGCCCGGCGTACTAGCGGCCTATGCGTATACGCTCGCCCAGCACTTCAGCCGCTTCTACGGCGAGTGTCCGGTGCGGTCGGAGCCGGATCCCGCCGTGCGTGCTGCCCGGCTGGCGCTCTGCGCGCTGACCGAACGCGTGCTCACCCGCTGCCTCGACCTGCTGGGTATCGACGTGCCGCTGCGGATGTAGGAGGACCTATCGTCGCAGGCACCGCGCATCCGGCCTCCCCACGCGCGCGCGCCTGTTACCGTCCGTTCGACCTATCGCATCGGGGTAACTGAGATGACCGAGTTGCACGACGTCGCCACGCGCCACGGCTGCGTGGCCTGTGGGCTGCACGACGTCTGCCTGCCTGCCGGTATCGAGGGCGAGGCGCTCGCGCGCGTCGACCGCATGACCCGGGACCGCCGCACGCTGGTCAGGGGCGAGCCGCTGTTTCGTCAGGGCGAGGCGTTCCAGTCGCTTTACGTCCTCCGATCGGGCGCGACGCGCAGCACGATCGCCGACGCCGAAGGCGTGCATCAGGTCATCGGCTTCGGGTCGCCGGGCGATATTCTCGGCGTGGACGGGCTGCTCGACGAGGCGTACCGGACCGAGGCGATCGCGCTGGAGCGCAGCACGCTGTGCGAGGTACCGTTCGCCCGGATGGAAGCGGCCCTGACCGAAGTGCCGTCGTTGCACCGGCGCATGCTACGTGTGCTCAGCGGCGAGGTCGCGGCCGATCAGGATCATCTCGTGGCCATGGGACGGCAGTCGGCCGTCGAACGCGTCGCCTTGTTCGTGCACGGCCTGGTCGAAAAACAGGGCAGGTTGTCGCGGCAGGGCGATTGGCTCCGGCTGTCGATGTCACGTGCGGACATCGCCAATTACCTTGGTCTTGCCGTGGAAACCGTGAGTCGTGCGTTGGGGCGCATGGAGGAGACGGGGATGCTGCAGGCCAGTGGTCGCACGCTGCGCATCCTCGACCGCGCGATGCTGTCGGCGATGGTTTCCGCGGCGCCGTTGCGATCGCAGGAAAAACTGACCGCGATCAGGAAACGCGCGGCAATGAATTCCTAACCTTTGTCTGCCGACCGGTTGCGGTCGGGACAGAATGAAGGAGTTTTCCGTGCGTAACCTGAAGAACGTCGCCATCGCCGGCCTGCTGTGCATGGCTCCCGTCACCGGTACGATCGCCCAGTCCGTCGACAATCCCTGGATCCTGCACATCGGAGCGCATGTCGTCGACCCGCGCTCCGACAATGGTCACCTCGCGGGCATGAAGGCCAGCGTCGGCAGCAGCACGCGTCCGACGCTGAGCCTCGAATACCTGTTCACGCCCGAATGGAGCGTCGACGTGCTCGCAGCCGTGCCGTTCCAGCACAGCGTCCGCCTCAACGGGCAGCGCGCCGCCACCGTGAAGCAGCTGCCGCCGACCGTCGGCGTGAATTATCACTTCCTCGCTGGTCGCCCGGTGTCGCCCTTTGTCGGCGTCGGCGTGAACTACACGCGCTTCTTCGACACGAAGGGTCGCGGCGCCTTGCAGGGCGCCAACGTCGACCTCGACAGCAGCTGGGGCATCGCCTGGCACGGTGGCGTGGATATCACGCTCGACCCGCGCTGGACGCTCACGGTCGACGCCCGTTACATGGACATCGATTCAAAGGTGAAGGTCGGCGGGGCCTCGGTGGGTACCGCGCATATCGACCCGTGGGTGTATGGCTTCAGCTTTGGGTATCACTTCTGACGACAAGATCCGGATGGCTGCCTCGCCGCCCGGATACTCCCCATCAGAGCTTATAGTTGAGCCCGAACATCACCGTGCGCCCGTACGTATCGAACTCCAGCGGGCGTGCGACCTTCACGTTGTTCGGCAACGCGGCGATCTGCTGCGTCTTCATCGGCGAATCGGTCAGGTTGTTGACCTGAAGAAGAATCGACAGCCCGTTCCATGTGCCATGGTCGAAGGCGTAGCCGAGCTGCAGGTCAGTCTGCTTGTCCGCCAGCACCTGGGTGTATCCCAGCTGGTCGAACAGGGCGACGGCCTCACCGGTGAAGGACGAGCGGTAACGTTCCGCCACGCGTACCGACCAGCCGTACTTCTCGTAGTACAGGGCGAGGTTGGCGACTTTGCGGGACAAACCGGGCAGGGTCGACGGGCTGCCCGGGATGCTCGACACGGCGCTGACCGGCAGGGTGCTGTTGGTCAGCGAGAAATTGGCCTGCACGCCGAAGCCGTCGAGGGCCGGGGTGACGAGACCGCCTTCCAGCGACCCGGACAGTTCCAGGCCCTGCATCTTGCCGCCGGTACCATTTTCCGGGCGTGTGAACGAGCCGATGGTGCTGGTCGGCGTGAGTGTCGGGTTGTCGTTGACGTAACGCGAGAAGTCGTAATCCAGCGTGGTCTGGTTGTAGATGTAATTCAGCAGATTCTTGTTGAACACCGCGGCGGCGACGTAGCTCGCCGTGCCGAAGTATTTTTCCCATGACAGATCCGCACCCACGGCGATATACGGCTTGAGCTTCGGGTTGCCGCCGCTGCCGGACCAGAGCACCTGACCCGCGCCCGGACCGTCGAGGACTTCCGCAACGCCCGCCGAGGTGGCGACCTTTTCGTCGTCGATGCGTCCGCGCGCCATGGTCTTGGCCAGGCCGAAACGCAGGAACTGCTTGTCGGCGATCTCGGCGGCAAGGTTCAGGCTGGGCAGGATCTTGCTGTATTTCGCGCCATCGGAGATGCGGCCGACCAGCGTGTTGCCGTTGGTCTGGAGGGCTTCCGACGACTGATCGGTCTTCACACCCTGCACGCCGACGTTGCCGCGCAGCGGAATGTCGCCCAGATGCGTGTCGATATTGAACTTGACGTAGGCGACAGGGACTTTCTCTTCGACCGAATAGTTGCGACTCCAGTCCGATTGACCGTTGCGCTGGGTCTTGTAGTACTGGCTGTTGAGGGCCTGCAATACGTCGTAGTTGACGACGCCGGGAAAGCCGCCATAGCTCAGATCGGTGATGCCGCTGAGCGCGGACGGATCGATGGGAGCCGCGAAACCGGGGAGGTAATCGGCCGACGTCGATCCGTTACCGTTGAGCCAGGCAAAGTACACGTCGGCCTGCTTGGTCTTCTTGCGGTCGGAGTAGTTCACGCCGATGTTGACGTCGCTGAAGATCCAGCCCACGGGATGGCTCACCTCGAGGCGGAACGCCTTGATCGTGTCCTTCTGCTTGTCGAACTCTTCGCGGCCGTCATAGCCGTAGTTGTTGGGATCGGTGAAGAACATCGCCGAGGGATCGGCGAAATTCACCCCGGGACGAAAATCCGGAAAGTGCTCGTGGATCGGCGTAGCGAAATCGGTCGACGATGTCGCCTGATCCGGAAGGCCGGCGAACAGGTAGGCGTCGTGCAGGTCCTTCTTCGCGCTGGAATAAGACAGATCGGCCGTGAGGGCCCAGCCGTTGCCGAAGTCGTACTGGTTGTTCCAGCCCGCGGAGAAGAGCTTGTCGTGTTCTTTCGTGTAGTCGTTCTGCAGGATCGACTTGAGGCCGTCGATGTGGCCGGTAGTAACGATCGGATAGGGCAGTGCGGGGACCACGCCCACGTTCGAATACGAGACGTTGTCGTAAGGGCTGCTCGACCACTGCGCACCATTGAGGTACGTCTTCTGATTGAACGTCGAGTAGTACAGATCGAGCGTGGAGTGATAGTGGTCGTCCGGAGCCCACTCGAGCACGGTCATCAGGCCGTTACGCAGCTGGTTCTCCGATTTTGCACGCAACTGCGCGCCTTCCTGAGAAAGCACGTTGTCCGGCAAGCCTGGTGTATGCGGCGCGCCCCAGTTGTTCTCCGCGCCCTGCGATCCATTGTTGAGACTCCACCACCACGCCTGATACTGCTTTTCCTGTACGGGCGAATCCAGCTGCGCGAAGCCGACCGCCAGTCCGAGCGTGTGGTCGAAGTACTGGTCGATATACGAGAAGCTGACGCGATGACCCGCATCGCCCACGCCGGAGCCGTGGTTGAGGCTGCCGTTGGAATTGGTCTCCCCGCGCACGTTGGCGGCGAACGTCCGCTTCGGCAGATCCAGCGGCTTGATCGTGTGCAGATCGACGGTGCCGGAGAGGCCCTGGCCGATGAGGCTCGCATCCGGTGTCTTGTAGACGGCGGCGCCGCTGATCAGTTCGGACGGATACTGGTCGAAATCGACACCACGGTTTTCGCCGATCGTCGCTTGCTCGCGGCCGTTCAGCGTGGTGCCGGCGAAGTCGGGCGACAGGCCGCGAATGGAGATCTGGTTCGCGCGCCCATCGACACGCTGCGTCGCAAGGCCGGACAGGCGCGCCAGACTCTCGGCGATGCTGCTGTCGGGAAGCTTGCCGATGTCCTCGGCAGAGATCGCTTCGATGATGTTGTCCGAATTGAGCTTGGCCTTGAGTGCGCTCTGGATGCTGCCCTGAATACCCGTGACGACCACCGCGTCGAGGTTGCTCGCGGCATCCGGATTGGCGGCGCGCTTTTCCTTGTCGCTCTGCGGAGCCTGCGCGGCGGTAGCTGGCGTGGCTGCCGGCTTCGTGGCGGCCTTCACGGCTGGCTTCGCCGTATCCTGCGCCGTGGGCGTTTGCTCCTGGGCGGTGGCGATGCCGCCGCACAGCAGCGAGAGCGCGGCGGCGCATGCGACGGCCAATGGCCGGCGTGGGGTGGCGGGCACGGCACGGCCCTGCGTCTGTCGACGATTCATCGAGATCCCTGCGATTACGTTGAGTGAGCGGCGCACCCCTGTTCACGCCGCCGCGCGAGAATGCGCGCCCCTTGCGTCGGTGTCATCGTGCGTCGCAGCAGAATCCTGCGGCCTGGTTCATACGGGCGCAAAGTCTCGTGGTGCGTTGCAATAGGCGGACGTCTATGCATTTTTGGCCGTTGACGCCCTTTTTACAGTGCGCTATATGTTGCTCCACGCGGTGCGTTCAACGAACGTCATACCGCGTATTCCTCCGGCATCCTTGGGGTATGCCGGCACGCAGCTCGCGATGAATGACGGACAGACCGCTACGATGCGTCGCCCCGATTCCAATCAGAACGCCAGCTGCGCCTTCGCAGGTCGTCCGTTCGTGCATGTGAGGGCCGATGGCCTTCCGATCCTTGCGCGAAACAAACTCAGCGCCCTGCGTTCCCGCGGCAAGTGTGTCGCCGGCTACTCGCCCCCGCGAATCTCCCTCTGATCGTCCGACCAAACTGATCGGCACGTTCACCCGTCCGTCGTGATGTCGACGCATGCCCGCTGACGCGAGCGTGCACGAGCCTCCATGTCCGGACCGCGCGACGAACCCGCTGGTCAGCCTTTTTCAGAGCACTTTCGGGGTGGGGGTGGATCGTGGGTATCGATAAGGTTTTCAACAAGAAGTGTCTGGTCGTGGCCGTGTGTGCGGTACTGGCCAATGTGGCGTTTGCGCAGGACGCTGCGCCAGCGTCGTCAACGCCGCCGCCGGTCAAGGCGGCTACGGATACGAAGGACCCAGCCGCCAAGCCGGACAAGGCCGTGCAGATGAAGGCGCTCAGCGTGGTGGCCAACCGCTACGACGCCACAAACATGCGCATGGATTCCATCAACACGGTGGACGTGCTGTCGGCGGCCGACCTGCAGCACACCGCCGTGCACAACGTGGCGGAGGCGCTGGGCCTGATGTCGGGTGTCAACGTAACGACCACGGGCTCCGGCTACTTCGGCGGCATCGACGGCGCGGCGCGCGGCGAGGGCATGTTCACCTCGGTGCGCGGCCTGCCGTCCGAGTACAACGTCAACCTGGTGAACGGCAGCAACGTGGCCCAGGGCATGCCATATAGCCGCAGCGTCCAGCTGAGCCTGCTGCCACCGTCGGGCTTGCAGACCATCGTACTCAACAAGACCTCGACCGCCGACATGGACGGCGACGCGATCGGCGGGACGATCGACTTTCGCACGCCGAGCGCGTTCGACTTCAAGAAGGATTTCAGCGGCAGCGTCACCGCCAGCGGACGCGTGGAAAGCCGTGCGCGCGACTACGGCGGCAGCGGCCTCGGCAGCGGTCTGGCCGGGGAACTGCAAGGCAAGTTCGGTGCCGAGAAACAGTTCGGCATTTACGTAAGCGGCTATTACGACTACCGCAACATCGCCAACAGCGAGATCGGTGCGGCGGAAAGTGCGTCCAACGACGGTTCCTGGGCATTTCTTCACGCGACCGCGGAAGGCGACAGCGCGCCCGGGTACGACCCCGCTCACAACCTGACCAGCCTCGGCAGCAATGTCGGCATCGCGTCGGGGTTCGAGCGCCGCTACGGCGGCAATATCTCGTTCGACTGGAACGTGGATCCGACGCTCAAAGCCTATGCGCGAATGACTTACGCGTATGCGCTGACCGAGCAGAACACCACGTATAACCAGCTTCTGCCCCAGGACGTGACGTACGTACCGACCTCCACGCCGGGGGTGTACACGCCGAACATCGGGCGCATCGCCAATCGCTTCTGGTTCGAGACCAACCCGGAGCGGGCAGACCTGGCCACGATCCAGTTCGGTGCGGACAAGACCGCCGGCGGATGGACGATTTCGCCCAACGTCTTCTGGAGCATCGGCCGCAACGACCGACCCGAGCACGTCGAGATCGACGGGCGCGAGGACAAGTATTCGCAGGACAACTTCGCGTATAACCGCAGTTCGCTGCTGAGCTACGGCGGCAACGGCTTCCCGTACCCCGTGCTGACGCCGGGTCTGCAGAACTCCGTCAACAATGTGCAGAACATGTACGCCAACGATTATGGCGAAGTCACCGACATCCGCTCCGGCCAGAAGCGCGGCGGCGCCAAACTCGATCTGCGCTACGACTTCGACAGCGGCGTGCTGCAGTCGGTCAAGTTCGGCGTGAAGTACAGCGACAGCTCGCGTGAGTTCACCAACCGCGACTGGTCGACCGGCGGCATCAACGACGGAACGACGACACTCGACGACCTCGGCATCTTCAAGGGCTATTACAACCAGATTTTCCCCGGCAAATTCGACTGGCGGACGCCGGAAGTCAGTCGTGCCGCGGTCGCGGCTCTCATCGCCGCCCACGTCCAGCCGTCGGATCTGGATACCTGCGGCCAGCTGGACTTCAACAACTACAACTGCGACACCATGCGCGGCACGGAAGCGGTCAGTGCCGCGTACGGCATGGCCACGTTCCAGAGCGGTCCGTGGGAGATCATTCCCGGTGTGCGCTTCGAGCACACCTCCATCCACAACACATTCTGGACGACGCCGACCGATGCCGACGGCAACGAGGCGCCGGGCTACTTCTCCAATAACCGGACCATCTACAACGAGCCGCTCGGTAGCCTGTTCATCAATTTCCGCCCGGACGGCAACATCGTCTATCGCGGAGCGATCTGGCAGAGCTACACGCGACCGGCCTTCGTGCAGCTGGGCGGCGGTTCGCAGATCAGTGTGTCCGATGGCGTGACGACGATCACCAGCGGCAACCCGAACCTGAGCCCGATCAAGGCCACCAACGTGGACCTGGGCGCCGAGTGGACGACGCAGAGCGGCGGTTACGTGTCCCTGGCCAGCTACTACAAGAAGCTGCGCAACTACATCTACGACAGCGGCGGCGGCCAGGCCAATCCGAACACGTCCGGTGTGGGTACCGTCCTCACCAAGACGCCGACCAACGGCGGGGACGGGCATGTCTACGGTCTCGAAGCCACGTACAGGCAGAAGTTTCAGAATCTGCCTGAGCCCTTCGACGGCCTGGGCTTCAGCGTCAACGCCACGCGGCAGAATTCGAAGGTCGACCTGGGCCGCGACGGCTTCGAGAACGAAAGGCTGCAGTCGGCTCCACAGCGTATGGCCAACGCCGAGCTGTTCTACGAGAAGGCCGGTTTCTCGTTGAACCTCAGCTACCACTACACGGGCTCCTACCTGTCGACCTACGACTTCCTCAATCAGGGCAATCCGTGGGACGACCTGTGGATCCGTCCGATCCGCCGCGTCGACCTGCATGCGGGTTACCTTATGAATAACGGCCTGCAATTCGATTTGCAGATCAGCAACCTGACCAAGCAGTACTCCTACTGGTCGCACATCGGCAGGAACAGTCTGGCCAACTCCGATATCGTGGATGCGGGCATGACCACCCTGTTGACCGTGAAGTACTCGTTCTGAGCATGCAACGACGTCGGTTCCTCGCTCTGTCCTTGCTCACGCCGCTGGCGTTCGCCGGTCGCGCGTGGGCGGGGCCGTCTGGTGTCGCCGCTTCGGCGGTGGCACCGGACGGGCGCGGACATGCGTTCGCCTTTGGCAAGCGTACGTTTCTCCTCGACGGGAAGCCCTTCCAGATACGCAGTGGCGAGATGCATCCGGCGCGGATCGCGCGTGAGCACTGGCGCCATCGCATCCGGATGGCGCGTGCGATGGGTCTCAATACCGTGGCGATCTACGTGATGTGGAATCACCATGAGCGCGAGCCCGGCGTGTTCGATTTCGAAAGCGACAATCGCGACATCGTGGCCTTCATCCGCTTGTGCGCGGAGGAGGGGATGTGGGTGTATCTGCGCCCGGGTCCGTACATCTGCGGTGAGTGGACGAACGGCGGTCTGCCGGCATGGCTCCTGCGCGATCCGGATACCCGCCTGCGCACGCGTGACGATCCCCGTTACATGGCGGCGGTGCGTCGCTATATCGCCGCGCTCGCACCGCGTATCGCACCGCTGATGGCAGGGGCGGGTGGTCCCGTGCTGATGTTGCAGGTCGAAAACGAGTATTCGATGTTCGCCGACGACGTCGGCTACCTGGAGGCGCTGCGCGACCTGTGGCGGGAGCACGGCATCGCGGGACCGTTCTCCGTGTCGGATGGCTGGAAGGACCTGCGGCGGCGCAAGGCCTATCCGAAAGGCATGGCGCTTGGCCTCGACGGTGCGGACGTCGCGGACATGCTCAAGGGCCGGAGCTTCGCGGGCGAGTCGCCCGTGTGGCTGGGCGAGGGTTATCCCGGCTGGCTTACGCACTGGGGTGAGCCAGCCTTCGCGACCAGGGACCTCGTCGAGCCGCTTCGGGAGATCATGCGCGCCGGGTATTCCTTCAACCTGTATGTGGTGCACGGCGGGACCAACTTCGGTCTGACCGCGGGAGCCAATGCGGAGGACGACGGCTCGCAGTTCCAGCCCGTCATCACCAGCTACGACTACGGTGCACCCATCGATGAGCGGGGGCGTGCCACGCCGCACTACGCGGCGTTGCGCCGGGTGATCGTGGAGAGCGCGGGAGTCACGCCGCCCGCGATGCCCGAGGCTCCTCCCTCGGCCACGTTTTCACCGGTGACGCCTGTACCGTTCGCGTCGCTCTGGGACAACCTTCCGGGCGAGCCGGTCAGGCTGCCATCGCCCGGTCCGAACGAGATTCTGTTCAGCCAGGATCAGGGACTGGTCGTTTATCGCAAGCGGATCGCCGCCGGCAGCGTTCTGCGGCTGGAGAACGTGCGCGATTATGCCGTCGTGCATGTCGATGGGCGTGAAACGGCTATCTTGTCACGGGTCGAGCATGCGTCGCTCAATTCGCGGCCCGATGTGACGCTGCCTGCGCGTGCCTCGGGCGAGGCGACCGTCGAGGTCCTGGTCGATACCTTCGGCCACATCAATTTCGGGCCGCGGCTGGGTGACCACAAAGGCCTCATCGGGCCGGTGACGCTCGATAGTGTCGCGCTGCATGAGGTCGAGGCGTGGCCGTTGCCGCTGGACGATGCGTGGGTTCGCGGTCTCAAGCCGTTGAAGGAGGCACCGTCGCGAGGTGGGGTGTTCTTCAGGTCGGCGCTTCACGTGGATGTATCTGGCGACGTTTATCTCGACATGAGTGGGTGGGCGAAGGGGTATCTGTGGGTCAACGGGCGGTTGCTGGGGCGGTACTGGAGCGTCGGGCCGCAGCTTCGGTTGTTCTGTCCGGGTCCGTGGTTGAATGCGGGGGAGAACGAGGTGCTGGTGTTGGATCTGCATCGGGTGGAGGGGGCGGTGATTGCTGCTGCCGATAGTTTGCATGGGGTGGGGCAGGCACCGGTCGCCAGCAGGGCTGGCTCCTACCAGGAGCAGGACCTCGCAGCCCGGTGGGAGCCAACCCTGTTGTCGTCAGGTGCTTGCCGAAGCTACCCGGAAACGGGCCGCGAATCATGAGAGCGACAGCCACCCCGACCGCGAACGCGGTAGCGCCAGGAACATCCGCCATACCGCCGCGAGCCATCGGCTTCTGGGGCGGGCTTTCCGCCAACGTCCTCAACATGATCGGCATCGGGCCGTTCGTGACCATCCCGCTCGCCCTCTCGGCCCTGGCAGGACCCTCGGTGCTGCTGGGCTGGGTCGCCGGCGCACTGCTGTGCCTCTGCGACGGCCTGGTCTGGGCCGAGCTCGGCTCCACCATTCCCGAATCCGGCGGTCCCTACCATTACCTGCGCGAGGCCTATGGCCGCGACAAGGCCGGCCGTCTGTTCGGTTTCCTCTACCTCTGGCAGACGCTGCTCACCGCGCCGCTTTCCATCGGTTCGGCGGCGGTGGGTTTCGCCCAGTACGCGGGCTTCCTCATCCCGTCCCTGGGGGAAACGGGCAGGGCGCTCGTCGCCGCCGGCTTGTGTCTGCTCAACACGGCCGTGCTCTATCGGCGGGTGGGTCAGATCCAGCGGCTGTCCGTGCTGGTCAGCGCGATCGTCGTGATCGCGTGCGCATGGATCGTGATCAGTGGCATCAGGCACTTCGACATGACGATCGCAAGCCACTTCTTCCAGGCACACGTCGACTCATCTCACGGGTTCTGGCTGGGCCTCGGCGCGGTCGCCCTGATCGCGGTGTACGACTACGGCGGTTACAACAACGTCTGCATGCTGGGCGGTGAGGTCAAGCGGCCGCGGCGCACCATTCCGATGGCGGTGCTCGTTTCCATTCCGCTGGTGGCCGTGCTGTATCTGGGCCTCAACCTCAGCATTCTCGGCGTACTGCCCTGGGAGCAGGCGGCGCACTCGAAGGCTGTGGTGGCCGACTTCATGCAGGCGATCCACGGTCGCACGGGCGGCACGCTGGCCGTGCTCCTGATTCTTCTGGCCAGCTGGGGATCGGCGCTGGTGGTGTTGCTGGGCTACTCACGCGTGCCCTACGCGGCGGCGGCGGACGGCCAGTTCTTTCCCGTCTTCGCGCGCCTGCATCCGCGGGGCGGGTTTCCCACGGTGTCGCTCCTGTTCGTAGGCGCGACATCCGCCGCGGCCTGCTTCCTGTCACTGGAGCATCTGATCGCGACGCTGATGGTCACGCAGATCCTGTTTCAGTACATCGCGCAGTGTTTCGCCGTGGTGGCCCTGCGTCGACGCCGCGCCGACGCCGACGTGTTTCGCATGCCGCTGTATCCGCTGCCGCTGGTCGTCAGCGTCATCGGCTGGCTGTATCTCGTGGCGACGGCGGGCACCTCGTCCATCGTCGCCGCCGTGGTCGCGGTCCTCGCGGGCACGCTTCTTTTTCTGTGGCAAGCACGGAGGTCCCGCACGTGGCCCTTTCCCCATCGCTGAAATCATGGGATGTCGCCGTCGTCGGAGAGATCTACGCCGATCACGTCTTCAGCGGCTTTCCCTCCTGGCCCGGCCCCGGCGAAGAAGTGATCGCCGAGAACTACGTGCGCGAACTCGGCGGCGGCACGATCAATACCGCCTGTGCCTTGTCGCGGCTCGGACGCCGTGTCCGCCTGGTCGGACTGATCGGCGATGCCGATCTCGACTGGTTCGAAGGCCGTCTGGGCGAATTCGGTGTCAGCATGGACGGTATCCGGCTGGGCAGCGACGGCACCGGCATCACCGTGAGCGTCTCGACGGTGGAGGATCGATCGTTTTTCACCTATCCCGGCGTCAACCGCTCGCTCCCGGAACTGCTGGCGACGTCGGAGATCGTGGCGGATCTGTCCGCCGCCCGTCATGTGCATTTCGCCATGCCGCTGCCGCGCGACCTTGCCTCGACCCTGCTTCCGCTGTTGCGTGAGGCGGGGTGTACGACCTCCCTCGACGTCGGCTACAGCCCGGCGTGGCTGCAAGACCCTGTCAACCGGCTCAGTTGCCGCGATGTCGACCTCTTCCTGCCCAACGACAAGGAAGTCGCGCTGTTATGCGGCGACGACGCCCCCTCGTCCTATGAGGCCTGGTCCGCCGCGGCCGGTATCGCTCGTGCCGTCATGAAACAGGGCGCCCGTGGTGCGTGGATCGCCGATGCACGCGGTCTGCGCCGGGTGCCGGCGCCGCGCATCGAAGCGGTCGACTCCACCGGTGCGGGCGATGCCTTCGACGCGGGCGTCATCGACGGGCTGCTCGATGGCGAGTCCATCGATGGCTGCGTCGAGCGCGGTTGCATCTGCGGGGCGTTGTGTACGACGGCCGCCGGCGCCCTTGAATCGCTTCCCCATCCCCAGCCATTAAGGACACTTCGTGAGCAAACGTACGGATCGTAAGATCGCATTGATCGGAGGCGGCGGTGTCCGGTCTCCGCTTGTCGTGTTCGGCGTCAACGAAGCCGCCGAGGCGCTCGGCGCGGCCGAAATGGTCCTCTACGACCCCGATCCCGAGCGGCTGCGGATCATGGTCGGCCTGGGCAATGCCGTGATTCGTCGCTCGGGCGGCGCGCTGCGGCTACGTGGCGGCACCTCGATGGAAGACACCATCGAGGGCGCCGACTTCGTGCTCAACAGCATTCGTATCGGCGGTATCGCCGGTCGCGCCGCCGACGAACGCGCATCCATCGCGCAGGGATATCCCGGGCAGGAGACGACGGGCCCCGCCGGCGTCGCCATGGCCCTGCGCACCATTCCTGTCGCGATAGAACAGGCGAAACTCGTCGAGAAGCTGAGCCCGCAGGCGTGGCTGGTCAACTTCACCAATCCCGCCGGCCTGATCACGCAGGCAGTGACCGACCATAGCAAGGCCCGCATCGTCGGCATCTGCGATACGCCGACGGAGCTGTTTCACAATATCGCGCATGCGCTGGGCGAGCCGGCCGACGAGGTCGAATGCGACTACGTCGGCCTGAACCACCTCGGCTGGGTACGCGGCGTGCGCGTTCGGGGCGAGGAGGTCATCGACACGCTGCTTGCCAGCGATGATCTGCTACGTCAGCTCTATCTGGCGCCGTTGTTCGACTTCGACATGATCCGCACGCTGCGGCTCATTCCCACGGAGTACCTTTTCTTCTACTACGAGCGGCAGCGCGCGCTGGACAACCAGCGCAGGCAGGGCGGGAGCCGCGGTGGCGAAATTCAGCGACTCAACGACGATCTGCTGGCGACGCTGACCGCGCGTCTGGACGCGGGCGACGGCGACGCGGCCGTGGATATCTACGCCGCGTACCTCAACCAGCGTTCCGGCTCGTACATGAAGCTCGAAGCCGAGGGTGGTTCCGCGTTCGATCAGGGGGTCAGCCTGCAGGTCGACCCCTTCCGTGTAGCGACCGGCTACCACCGCATCGCCATCGACGTGATGAGCGCGCTGACCGGTGCGAAACCGGCGCGTATCGTCGTCAACACGCGCAATCGTGGCGCCTTGCCCGATCTGCCCGATAACGACATCGTGGAGATCGCGTCGGATATCTCGCTGGACGCGATCGTGCCCCGTCCTATCGCGCCATTGCCGGATGCGGTGAACGGTCTGGTGCGCTCGGTCAAGGCGTACGAACGTGCCGCGATCGCATCGGTGCTCAACGACCGCCGTCTCGAAGCACGCAAGGCGATGCTGATTCATCCGGCCATCGGACAGTGGACGCCGTCCGGGGACTTGCTCGACGCCTTGCTGGGTCATGCGAACGAAGACGGCGAATGTCTCTGTCAGGGACCCGTCCATCGCCATATATGACGCGATTCATCTCATGCACACATTCGGATCATTAGCTTTTGTCGGTCTTTTTGTCTGGCATCGGCATGATCGAATCCTCCGCAAGGGAGCGCCTGGACGCGCTCATGGAAGGCAGCGGACGCCGCATCCTCGGCATCGCGGGACTACCGGGCGCCGGTAAATCCACCCTCGTGGCGCAATTGCTCGCATACGCCGGCGACGTCGCCGTCGGCGTACCGATGGACGGTTTCCATCTCGCCAATGCCGAGCTCGCCCGTCTGGGCAGGGGCGCCCGTAAGGGCGCCTCCGATACGTTCGACGCGGCGGGCTATGTCGCCTTGCTGCGCCGCCTTAGCTCGCCGGTGCCGGGCGAGACGGTCTACGCACCGGCGTTTCATCGTGAAATCGAAGAGCCGATCGCCGGCGAGATCGCCGTGCCGTCCGATGTACGTCTGGTCATTACCGAAGGCAACTACCTGCTGCTGGATGAAGGTCCCTGGCAAGACGTCCAGGGCCTGCTCGACGAGGTCTGGTTCGTCGACGTCGACGACGCACAGCGCCATGAGCAATTGCTCGCGCGGCACATGCGCTACGGCCGCGACCGCCAGGCCGCGCTCGACTGGATCGAAAACACCGACGAGCCGAATGCCCGCCGCATCGCTTTGACGGCACCGAAGGCGGATTTCCGTGTGCGCGTGAGCGTGGCGGCGTGATCTCGTTCAAGAACAACTCGCGGGGGCGAGGGCTTCTTCATCCTCCCAGGAGAAACGCATGCATGCGGTAACCCCATCCAAGGTCGACAGCGAGGGCGGCAGCACCGCCCTGGTCGTCGGTATCGCGGTCATCGCCGCGCTCGGCGGCCTTTTGTTCGGCTACGACACCGGCGTGATCGGCGTCGCGCTTCTGGGCCTCGGTCGTGAGTTCGCTCTCGACGACACCACCAAGCAGCTCGTCACCGGCGCGATCATCTTCGGTGCCTTGTTCGGTTGCCTCGGTACCGGCCCGCTGTCCGACCGGTTCGGTCGCCGACGCATGGTGATCTTCGTCGGCGTGCTGTTCGCGCTCGGCTCGATCGCCTCGGCCATGTCGGGCAGCGTCGAGATGCTGATCGCGGCGCGTTTCCTGCTCGGCCTGTCGGCCGGCAGTTCCACACAGATCATTCCCGTCTACATCGCCGAGGTGTCGCCGCCGAAGCACCGGGGCAAGATGGTGGTCCTGTTTCAGTTCATGGTGGTGTTCGGCATCACCGTGGCGTACTTCACCGGATTCCTGCTCGGCGAACACTGGCGCTGGATGTTCGGTCTCGGTGTGGTTCCGGCGGTGATCCTGCTGGGTGGCATGTTCATTCTCCCGGAGAGCCCGCGCTGGCTGGTGACGCAGGGTCGCAAGAATGAAGCCATCGACGTGCTCGAGCGGGTTCGCGGCGACCGTCGCGCGGCCGAAGCGGAAGTCGTCGAGATCGAGGGCGTTTCCCATAACGAGGAAACCGGGCGCTGGAAGGATTTCGCCAAGCCCTGGATCCGTCCGGCCATCATCGTAGGCGCGAGCATTTCCATGTTCTCGCAGATCACCGGCAACAACGCGCTGATCTATTACGCGCCGACCATCCTCACCAAGGCCGGCTTCTCGGACAAATGGGCCGTTCTCGGCACCGGCGGCAGCACGCTGCTCGTGGTCGTCATGACGGTCATCGGAAGCATCCTGGTCGACAAGATCGGGCGCCGTCGTTACCTGCTGTGGATGATTCCCGGCTCGATCGTGGCGCTCGTGGTGATGGGCATCCTGTTCGAAGGGCAGGGGCCGCAGACCGACGTGAGCCGCGTGCTGGTGGTCGCCTGTCTGGCCGCGTACCTGATGTTGAACTGCGGTGGCTTCGGCGTCTGCATCTGGCTGATCAACTCCGAGGTATACCCGCTGTTCGTTCGCGGCAAGGGCGCGAGCCTGGGCGCCTTCAGCCACTGGTTCTTCGATCTGCTGGTCACCCTGAGCACGCTGTCGCTGGTGACCTGGCTGGGCGCGTCGCATACGTTCTGGCTCTACGCGGTGATCTCGCTCGGTGCCCTGGTCTTCATCTACTACCTCGTGCCCGAGACGATGGGCAAGAGCCTGGAGCAGATCGAGCACGAACTGCGCGAAGAGCGGTTCTACCCGTTCCAGCAAAAGCGCATGAAGAAGAGCTGAGCTCAGTTCCGGTAGCGGCTGTTGTAGGAGCCAGCCCTGCTGGCGATGGGTGCTCGCCGTACCCCCCCATCCCCAGCAGGCCTGGCTCCCACAACAGCCGCTGCCGGCCAAAGCTCCCACCGGCCCCCGATTTGCCACCAAAAACGCAGAACCATGCGGCAGCATGGCGCCTCGGTCATCCCCCCCAAGGCGCTCCCATGCTGAAGCACACCTTCCTCGCGTTATCGCTGGCCCTGGCCGCCGGCTCGGCCATCGCCGCCGACAAGTCCGCGACGCTGCAGGCCTCCCTGCAAAAGCTCGCCGATCAGGCCAAGCCCGCCAAATTCGGCATCATCGTCGTCGATCTGGATGGCAGCGCCTCGGCTAAGGTCAACGACGACCGGGCCTATATGCTGATGAGCACCTTCAAGGCACCCGTGTCGGCCGCCGTTCTGCATCAGGTGGATGCAGGCAAGCTCCGCCTCGACCAGAAAGTGCACGTCACACCGGCCGACGTCACGGCCGGTTCCGCCGTCCCGTCGATTGGCGCGCGCGCCGCTAAGGGCCCGATCGATGTCACCGTCAGCGAACTGATGACTGCCGCGGTTACGCAGAGCGACAACACGGCCGTGGACGCGCTATTGAAACTGGTCGGTGGCGGCCAGGTGGTCACGGCATACCTCAAGGACAAGGGCGTCGAGGGCATGCGCATCGATATGGATGAGCGCGCGGTGGGGCATGTGTTCGAAGGTCTGGCCCAAGGCGCGGAGCCACCTCTGCACGAAACGACCGTGCAAGAATCGACGCGGCTGCTGAAGGGCTACGAGGCCGCGATCGTGATGCAGGAGAACACGACGACGCTGGACGGCGCCGCGACGTTCCTGCGCAAGTTGCAGGCTGGCGAGTTGCTCTCGGCTGCATCGACCAAGCGCCTGCTCGACATGATGCAAGCTCAGGTCATTCCGAATCGCATCCGCGCGGGGCTGCCAGCGGGCTTCAGCATCGCGGACAAGACGGGTACGGGTGCCAGCAATGGCGATCGTATCGCCGCGTGGAACGATATGGCGATCATTACCGCGCCCAACGGCAAGCGTGCCGTGGTCGGCGCCTTCCTCCGCGACACCACCTCAACGGATGAGCAACGCGCCGCGTGGTTCAAAGAGCTAGGTACCGTTGTTTCGAAGCAGCTGTAGCAGGAGCGAGCCCGCTCGCGAACCCTCACGGATAAACGTGGCGAATGAGGCTTTGCACCTCATCGCGCCAGCGTTATGCCCTGAGGGTGTCGCGGGCGGGGCCCGCTCCTACAGAAAGCGCGTGACGTCAGGCATGTCGCGTGACGTCACGCTTCGCGCCACATCAGGCCTTGATGAAGTCCAGCAGGTCTTTGTTGAGGACGTCCGCGTGGACGGTCAGCATGCCGTGCGGGTAGCCCTTGTACAGCTTCAGCTGCGCGCCCGGCACCAGCTTGGCGGAGAGTACGCCCGCGTCCTGGTAAGGAACGATCTGGTCGTCGTCGCCGTGCAGCACGAGCGTCGGCACCGTGATCGCCTTGAGGTCTTCGGTGAAGTCGGTTTCCGAGAAGGCCTTGATGCAGTCGTAGTGGGCCTTGGCACCGCCCATCATGCCCTGGCGCCACCAGTTGTCGACCACGCCGTCGAGGGTCTTCACGCCCGGACGGTTGAAGCCGTAGAACGGGATCGGCACTTCACGGTAGAACTGCGCGCGGTTATCGGCGAGCGCCTTGCGGAAGCCGTCGAACACCGAGATATCCAGGCCACCCGGATTGGCCGCGGTCTTGAGCATGATCGGCGGCACGGCGCTGACCAGCACGGCCTTGGCCACACGGCCTTTGCCATGACGGGCGACGTAGCGCGCCACTTCGCCACCGCCGGTCGAGTGACCGATATGCACGGCGTTCTTCAGGTCGAGGTGCGCGGTGAGTTCCGCGACGTCGGCCGCATACGTGTCCATGTCGTTGCCGGTCGCGGTCTGCGACGAACGGCCGTGACCACGACGGTCATGCGCGATCACGCGGAAGCCATTGTTCAGGAAGAACATCATCTGGGCATCCCAGTCGTCCGAGCTCAACGGCCAACCGTGATGGAAGACGATCGGCTGACCGGTACCCCAATCCTTGTAATAGATCTCGGTGCCGTCTTTGGTCGTGATGAAAGACATGTCGCCTACCTTCTTGCTGGTTTTGGAAGAGGAATGGGTCGTTGCGGCCGGCGCGGCATTGACGCCGGAGGCAAGCACGCTCGCGCCAACGAGCGTGCCCGCGGCGAGGGTCCCCGCGCCGACGACGAAATTGCGGCGGCTGGCATCGTGGCCAGCGCCGAGGGAGGTTGAATCGCTCACGGGGTGTCTCCTTGATTGTCCCGTGACATCTTGCGGAAGCGGGAAACGTTCCGGCTAGAACGCAATTGCCTCCATTTTGACGAGGCGTGACTTTTGATCAACACAAAGTGTCGCCGCAGACGATCAGCGCTGGGCGAGGCGCTCGCGCTCGGCCATTTCCTCGACGGTGTAGCGGGTTTCCGGAACGGCTTCCAGGCGCTCGCGCGGAATGGGCTCACCATTGCCATCCGAGATGCCATAGGTGCCATCGGCGATCTTCTCGAGGGCGCGGTTGATGTCGCCGAGGCGGTTTTCGTTGTGCGACAGCAGGGCTTCGTCCGCATCCTGCTGGGCGAAGCGATCGCCGTCGTCGCCTTCGTCCTGCGGCTCGCCACCGGCGGCGGTCTGAAGCGCCGACTCGTCGGCTCCCGCCGCATCGCCCGTGGCGATCAGCTGGGCGCGCAGGTCTTCGAGGCGCTGTTTCTGGTGTTCGATAAAGGCGGCATCGAGCTTCGACATGAGTGGATCCTGTCCGTGTGGGAATCCTCCATGGTGTACCCCTTGCCGCGTTCAGGGATTGTGCAATCGTGCGTTTCAGCGGCTCGCCGGTCGGCCGCTTTGTCAACGCACCGCGGCGACCCCTCGATCCGAAAGGACGGTCGCTACGGCGGATACCCGCGTGGCGCTGACGAAACATCCAAGCCCGGGTGTGGTGCAATGCACGATCATTCACACGGCACCACCGACCCGGAGCTTTCACGATGAGTAACGCCACACAGGGTAGCGGCCTGCCGCGTAGCACCCTGTATGCCATGGCACTGGCCGCCGGCCTCGCCGTCGCCAACATCTACTACAACCAGCCGATGCTCGGCATCATGGGCCGCGACCTGCACGACGGCGCCGTCGAGCGCTGGGTGCCGATGCTGACGCAGCTGGGCTACGCGGCGGGGCTGTTGTTCCTCGTGCCGTTGGGTGATGCGTTCGAGCGCCGCCGCCTGATCGTCCTCCAGTTCATCCTGCTGGCGATCGCGCTGGTGATCGCCGCGCTGGCGCCCGGCCTTGCGACACTGGCCTTCGCCTCCGTGATCGTCGGTGCGGCCGCGACGGTGGCGCAGCAGATCGTTCCGTTCGCGACCATTCTGTCCGAGCCGTCGAAACGTGGTGCGGCGGTGGGCACAGTGATGAGCGGCCTGCTCACCGGCATCCTGTTGAGCCGGACGATCGCCGGCTTTGTGTCGAGCGCGGCCGGCTGGCGAGTGATGTTCTGGATCGCCGTGCCCATCGCGCTCCTGGCGGCCCTGCTCATGGCGCTGCGCCTGCCGGAGCACCGCCCGCCACGCCGTGTGGGTTTTGCCGAGCTGTTCGGTTCACTGGTCGGTCTGTGGCGCGGCGAACCGCTGCTGCGTCGTGCCGCACTCACGCAGGCCATGATCTTTGCCTCGTTCTCGGCGTTCTGGACGGTCCTTGCGCTCCGCCTAGAACAGCCGCCGCTCAATCTTGGCGCCGCCTCCGCCGGCTTGTTCGGCGTGGTCGGTGCCGTGGGTGTGGCGATGGCACCCCTTGCCGGACGCGTCGCGGATCGTAAAGGTCCGTGGATCGTCATCTCGCTGGGTGCGGCAGCGACGGTCGTGGCGTGGGGCATCTTCGCGATCTGGCCGACGCTTGCCGGTCTCATCATCGGCGTCATCGTGCTCGACTTCGGCGTGCAGATCGCGCTGGTGTCGCATCAGCACCTGATCTACGGTCTGCACCCCGAGTTCAAGAGCCGTCTCAACACGCTGTTCATGACCACCATGTTCGTTGGCGGAGCGATCGGTTCCTTCGCGTCCGCCGAGGCATGGCGCCGCGCCGGGTGGCCCGGCGTGTGCCTGCTCGGCGGTGGTTTCGCTTTGATCGCGCTGGTGGCGCGGCTGTTACATCGGCCGACATCTCTCCCAACGCATTGAAAGCGGTCCCATTCCATCTTTACATGGGCGCGCGCCGCACACTGTGCGCCCGCTCGCATCCGGATCAAGGCACAGGCTGCCTTCACCCACCGTTCCATACTTTTCCATCTCTGTCTCCCTGATGAGTGAGCACTAGACAGCTCTGGTGGGAGCCAGCCCTGCTGGCGATCCCACCCGCCCCGAGTGGTGGCATGCCTCAATTCCACAGACATGCCACCATCGCTCAAACGATGACTCTCATCGGCCTGCCCGAGACCGGGCACCGGGCGGTGTGATCGAGAAGTGGATTGCGACGTCCGTCACTGCCAGCCGGCCACACGGCTACGCGCCGGATGCTGTCGGCAAGAAAAACCTCAGTGACAACGTTCCGCGCTCTCACCGCTCTGAGCGATGGTTGCCTGCGATGCGTGGAATGCGATTCCGCAGGCAACAGGCATAAGCTAGTAAAAAAGCTACGCGGTGTATTGAGAATCGCGACCAATATTCCCTTTTTTCGTTCTTTGAGAATAGCTGTGTCAGCGTCCGCGGCTTGACGTGTTCCCATAGACTTCTTCATCCTTCAGCCCCTTGGAGAAAGGGAATGCACCGTACGCCGCGAGGCGACTGGAAAGGGATGAAGAAGTCCGAGTACAAATTCGCTACGTGGCCGCTTGCGTGCCTCCTGCTGTTCGCCAGTGCGTGCAGGCAAGAAACGACTGCACCAGCACCTGGGGATATGCCGGTACGGCGCGCGTTCTACCTCGACAAAGCCGGAAGCACATTGACGGTCGACTTCTGGCTGCGCGAAGGCGACGCTGACCTGTCACGACATTTCATGGTTGCTGTCGAACATCCGCACATACTGCGGAATGTTACGCGTCTCATTGGGACGACAACGCCTACAGTGCACGCGGAAATCTGGCGGGTGAGTGGCGAGAAACATGCGCCTATCGATATCTTCAACGCGGTGCCTCTCACGGGGGCTTGTCGCGTGAATGTGGCGAAGACGCGATTGCCATCGGGTTCATTTCCATCGGAATTGCACCTCCACCCCTTCGTTGGCGATGAGGTGCGTGAGGGGAGTGTCTTGGGCTCTTTCTGCGCCGACGGTTATGGTCACTACGTGGCACGAATCAAAACCGTGCTTGACTTGGATTGGTTGAAAAATGTACCTACAGAAATCGTGATTGGCCAGGCGTACAACACAGCGAAGTAGGAGATAGGGATGTCAGACACATCACTTAGAACTAGCCGTCGCACGCATTTATTTGGGAACCTTTTCTGCTGGTTAGTGGTTTTGATGCTTGGTGCACTTTGTGCTGGTTGCGGTAATCGTTCAGCAGCGCCGGTAGCTGGCGGCATACCCATAAGACAAGGCTTTTCCTTGGCCAAATCAGGGAACACAACGACGATCGATTTCTGGTTGCGTGAGGAAGAGGCGGATCTGAGTCGGCGCTTTATGCTGGCGGTCGAATTTCCGGTCGCGCATCAGGCAACGATTGAGTTTGTAAGAAAGGCGAGTCCCGCGATACGTGCTCAGGTGTGGAAGGTCGACGGTGATGTTTTATCGCCGATGAATGTCCTGGACATGAGCGGCATGTACGCTGCTTACGGCAAGTCGAGGCTATGGCATCCGTCGACGTCACGGCCAGTGCAGTCCCTGCTTCATCTTCAACCCGATGGCAACGACGGGAGCATGGAATACGTTGTTGCCGGAGGCTTTTACGCGGAAGGCTACGGGCACTACAGGGCGAGAGTGGAAACCGCCTTCGATTTGCCTGTCTTCGAAGGCGTTCATGCGGAGCTTGTAATCGATCAGTTCTACAACACAGGAAAGTAGGAGGAAATGGATGCCAGAAAGAAAGTATGCCGTGACGATTTATGTTGCGGCACCCGGAACGCCACTGTTGCTAGATGGCGGTACATCGTTGCCGGGACATATGTATTTCAGTACCGAGGACGCAACGGGTAACAAGAGAAGCTTTGGATTCGCGCCCATCGAGCATGGAAGCGCTTCAGGCCCGGGTCGCCGTTATGACAGCGATGTCGATAACTACAGCAAGCCGGTCTATGCAAGGACCATGGAGATCACAAAGGACCAGTTCGATCGCTTGAACGAGTTTGGCCATGATGCTGGAAAATTTGGTTTCAACATGCAATACCAGGACGTCCGAAACAACTGCGTCGACTTCACCTGGGCTGCCTTGAATCACGCCGGAATCCACCGCGAGAAGCATATTGTTTTACCCGGAAGTGGTGGCCCTGGCTCCGAAGTTCGGGTTCGTGCGCCGGTTGATGTGTCGGGAAAAAACGCACTTCGTCCCACCCATAATATCGAAGACATTCAGAGCATCGAGAATCCTGTGCCGCACAGCCCGGTGAACACGGAGAAGCGGAATCCGATGCCGAAGGACCAGTCTCCGATGCAGTGGCTTCTGAGCGATAAACACCGGCTCGACCAGCCCGCTCATCCAGCGAACGGTATGTTCCGCCAGGCGATGGATGGCGTCGCCAAGCTGAACGCGGAGCACGGTGTTGCGCCCAGCCCTCGCGATTCGCGCTTTGCAGGCTCACTGACCGTGGCCGCCACCGCGGAAGGCATGCGCGGGATCGATCACGTTATGCTGAGCGACGACGCGAGCCGGGCGTTCGCGGTGGAAGGCAACCTGCAAAGCGTGCATGGCCTCGACCGGAAGATGGCGTGGGTAGAGACGATGCAGGCTTTGGAGACGCCGTTGGATCGAAGCAGTGCGGCGTGGCCGCAGGCCGAAGAGCAGGGCAGGGCTCTGGTGCAGCAGCAGGAACAGCAGCAACAACAACAGGCTCAGCAGGAAGTAGCGCAGGCATCGAAGGCGCCGTTCATGAGCCTGAGCTAAGACAAACTTTCCGCCTTGGCTCAGTAGTCCCCAAGGCGGACCTTCAGGTAAACCGGCTTCTGGCCCAGATTGATCCCATAGTCCGTCTCATCGCCATTCCACCAGCGACGCGCCTTCCAGATCCCACCTTCGTAAGCGCCTTCCTCCACCCGCAGCACCTGACCCATCCGCTTGTCGGAACGATCCCGCTCGAACTCCACTCGTGCATGGAACCCAACTAGCAAATACGCGTCCTTACCCAGCGGAATAAACAGCACATGCCCATCGGCGGCGGGGTTACCCGGCAACTCCGGCGGTGCGTCACCCCACGCAGGTGCCCCATACGACACATGCGCCGTCCAGCCACCACCCAGCGACACATCCGACTTCGCCTGCCCACGTTGCTCGACGGCAGCTTTCAGTGTCCCGCGAAACGCTGCGTCGGCAACCAGCCCCTGAATCGGCCCAACCAGCGCGAAGTTCCGCGCATGCGCCTCGATAGCCGCCTTGACCTCAGGCGTATCCGCCGGATGATCGATACCGAAGATCGAAAAACCCACGCCGCCCTGCGCAAGTACATGGAACAGGTAAGGCGCATTCGCCGCCTCGAACCCGGTCTCCGAGATCCACGGCGGGTTGTCCGCCCGCGTGTACTGCCCCACGACCTTCGTAAACTCGTTGTAGTCGGTGCTGTAGAGATCGGTGCCGATGAAATCGATATGGGGCGCGCTGGCCTTCCAGGTGTCGAGCACGTTCCAGGTGGCGCCGCCGCTGGGGTAGTCGTAGCCGGGCATGTGTTTGCCTTTGTAGCGCAGCCATGTGTTGACGTACATCGGTAACGGGTAGCGCGCCTTCCCGGCGGTGGCGACCTGATCGATGTAGCGCGAGATGCCATAGGCGTTGAACTGCTCGTCGGCGTCGGCGCCGAACGTTGCCATCCAGTTGCCACCGGGAGGACGACGGAGCGCCCGCGTCAGTGCATCCGGCACCGGCGCGGCAAAGGCCTGCTCAGCGGCCGGCGAATGGTCCCGGATCGCACCGATGCTTCCCGGTTCGTTCTCCACCTGCACCATGATGACCGTATGCCGGTCGCCGTCGACCTTGCGCAGGTGATCCATGAGTGCGGCGAATGCCGTCTCATCAGCATGCAGGTTGGATTCCGCGTACGGCGACATGTCTTCCTGCGGCGTGCCGTGTTCGTCGAGCGCCCTTGGATAATGCACCGGGTCGGACTTCATCCATTCCGGCACATAGTGCATCTGCCCGTTCTTCCAGCTGCCGAACCAGAGCACTACCAGACGAAGCCCATGCGAGCGAGCGCCCGCGATAAGCGCATCTAGATTGGTCGTATCGTATTTGCCGGGTGATGGCTCGAACTGCTCCCAGTACACCGGCGCCTCAAGTGTATTGGGATGCAGGGCAAGCACGTCGTCCCAGACCTCGGGCAGCACGGCCGGCCACGCACTGGAGTTGTGCAGCTGCACGGCGAGCACCGTAAACGGCTTGCCGTCGACCTGCAGCGCATGCCGCCCGTTCGCGTGTACGACGCTGGGCATTTCCGTGGCGAGCGCGGAAGCGCTCGCCACGGCAAGGCAACACCCGGCCAGAAAGGTGCGGATCAAAACGACACCGTCGCGCGGACCCAGTAATAGCGGCCGAGCAGGTCGTAGGTGGCGACGTCGGTATTGGCGTTGGTCACGTTATTGGAATAGTAGAGGGGCGGCTGTTTGTCGGCGACGTTGTCGATACCCAGGTCTAAGCGGGTATGCCATGGCTTCACGTTATAGCCTACCTGGATGTTGTGGTAGACGTACGCGCCCACTTTACGCTCGACGCCCGCGACATCGGAGTCGGCCGAGAGACCCTGGGTCAGATCGTCGCTGCCGATCTGCGAGCGGCCGACGTAACGCATGCGCCATGACGCGCTCCAGTCACCCATCGACCAGTTGAGGGTGCCGAGGCCACGCCACCGCGGGAAGTTGCCATACGAGTACGTGTACATGCCCGCGTTGTGGATCACCACCGAGCTGGGATCGGTCGTATCCGGGTTGACATCGTAGCGCTTCATGTACGTGCCGTTGAGCGACGCGTTGAACTTGCCGAAGCTCGTTTCAGGAAAGCGATAGGCCAGGCCGAAATCGGTTCCCGCCGCCGACAGCTTGCCGAGATTGACGGTGGGCTCGGCGATGTAATTGATCGTACCGTTGCCGTTGCGGTGGATCAGGGCGCAGAACGCGCTGGACGGGTTGGAATAGCACTGGTTCATCACCGTCTGCGCGGACACCGTGGAAATCGTGTCTTTCAGGTTGATCTTCCAGCTGTCCACGCTGAAGGACAGGCCGTCGAGCCAGTGCGGATCGTAGACGAAGCCGACGTCGTACGAGCGACCGGTCTCCGGCTTGAGCTGATAGCCGGCGAGCACCGAGCCCGACGCCTTGCCTGAAACCTGGCCATCGGCCTGGCGGTACGAGCCGTCGGTCGGCACGTTGGCGCAGGCCGCCTCATGGCCGCCGGTATAGCCGTTGCAGGGGTCGTTGGCGGTTGCCGCGTCGCCGGCCACCCCCGCGTAGAGTTCACTGGTGTTGGGCGCACGGAACACCTGCGAGACCGTGCCGCGCAGCAGCAGGTCGTCGACCGGACGCCATTCGAGCGAGACCTTGCTGTTGGTCTTGCTGCCGACGGTGCTGTAATCGGACCAGCGCGAGCCCACGGTCAGATTCAGAGAGCGGATGCCGGGCAGGTCCGAAAGCAGAGGTACGAGGGCTTCGGCATAGGCTTCCTTGACGTTGAAACTGCCTGCCAGCGTGGACGCGCAGTACTCGATGACGCCGCAAAGCCCGTTTTCGTCGCCGGTCCAGAGGGAGTCGGCCGAGGTGGACGTGCTCTCCTTGCGGTACGAGAGGCCCGTCGCGAGGCTCACCGTACCGGCGGGCAGGTCGAAGAGATCGCCGTTCGCGTTGGCCTCGAACTGCTTCACGGTGTACACGCTGTTGACCGTCGGGTTGACGATCATCGACTGCAGCGTGGCGAGGCTGGACGCCGAATTGAGGTTGAAGATGTCCAGCGGCGTGCAGCCGGCGATGGCATTGCCCGCGGTACCGCAGCGCACGGTGCCGTCGCTATCGAGAAACGACGGGCCGACCGCCTGATTGAATGCGTCGTAATCGAGGAAGCCGTTGTTGCGCGAGATCTGACGCACGCGGCCATAGTTGATATCCGCGTCCCACTGCCAGCTGCTGTTGCCGAACGAGCCGCGCAGGCCGGGATTGAGCTGCAGGTTGTACGTGTTGTACTGGTAACTCCGGTTGCCGAGGACCGTGGCCCGCGAGTTGAGGTCGTTGTACGAGGTGCCGGTGGTACGGTCGGTACCGAAGTTCACGCCGAACGGGTTGTAGTAGCTGTCGGCCGAGACGAGAAAGTTGTCCCCGTTGGCGAAGATCGGAATCGGCGCGATCACCGACGAGGACCTGGTCTTGCTGAAATAACCGTTGACGTATGCCTGCACCGAGGGCGTGATCTGGTATTTGCCCAGTACGAAAGCATTCGTGCGTTTCTGCGGAGTCTGCAGCAAGTTATAGGGTCGTAGTTGTACGAATCGCTGCCGCCATAGCAGTGGAAGTCGCCCCGGCCGGTCGCGCCGGTCACACCCGGGTTGAGGGTGACGCGTGAGCAACCGGACGACGCGGCCAGGGCATCGGAAGCGGCGGAGCCGTCGTTGAAGTTGATCGAGCCGCCCGGCGTGGCCGACGAGCCTTGCTTCACCGACGCGCCGTCGATCAGGTAGAGCGCGTCCTTCGAATAGTCGCGCGCCGCGGCCGAGACCGCGTCGATGTCGCTGTAGGAGAGGCCGGCGATGATGCTGTAGTTGCTGCCGGTGTGGCCGGCGGTCAGCGAGAAGTTGCGCCGGTTGCCGTCGCTCTGCCGGCTGGTTCCGAAGTCGCTGGAGATCTGCACCCCATCGTAATGATCGCGCAGGATGAAGTTGACCACGCCGCCGATGGCATCCGAGCCGTAAACGGCCGAGGCGCCATCGCTGAGCACCTCCACGCGCTCGATCATGCTGGCGGGAATGGCGTTGACGTCGTTATAAGCGAGACGTACGCCGTTGACGAGGATCAGCGTGCGCTTGTCGCCGAGGCCGCGTAGCGAAACGGTGGACGCGCCCGTACCGCCGCCGTTGTTCGTGTTCGGGTTGGTCGCGTTGCCGGCGATCGAAGGGAGTTCCTGCACGAGATCGCCGAGGGTCGGCTTGCCGGTGGCTTCGATCGCCGCACGGTCCAGCGTGACCACGGGGTTGGCGGTTTCGGTATCGACGCGGCGGATCCGCGAACCGGTGACGGTCACGGCATCCAGTGTTTTGGCGTCGGAGCTCGTGGCGCCGGTGGTGTCCTGGGCAAACGTGGCGCCGCTGCTTCCCAGCAGGGCGAGACAAAGCGCGGCATGAAGCTTCGTGCCGGCGAAGCGCCTGGAGGAGGTCGGACAACACGAGCGGTCGTACCTGGTGCGATGACGTGAATACATGGCTTCCCTCGTTGGCGGTGGCGATAGGGTGCAAAACTCCGTCGGCCGGTCGGCAGACCGGTCGCTGGGCAGGTGGAGCGTTTCCCTGCGCGCGCTAGCGCGTCGCACCGGGCCCGGTGCGTTTCCTCGTCGAACGGCGTGTGGCCGTTCCCCCGGTTCAGCCAGCGTCGGTGGCGGACCCTTCGGTCTGCCAGTACACGGCGTAGCGTTCACCCTGGATCGTGTTGAGCGGTGCGACATCGACCACGCCATGGCGTGTGGTGGCGCGGTAGGTCAGCGGCTTGTCCTCGGGGACAAGCCATGCAAGCGGGTCCGCCTCGTCCGGCGCGATCTGCGGGGCGGGTTGCGGCTTCGGCTCGGGTGAGGGGCCCGCGTCGTAGCGGCCGTATTGCTGGTCGTGCGTGAGGCCTTTCGCGCCGAGGCGCGCGGCGAGCACGATCGGCCCGTATGTGATTGCCTGCAGATGGTCGTCACCCGGCAGCGGCACACTGCGCAGGGTCATGGGCAGCGTCAGCGACACACGATCGCCGGACTGCCAGGTACGCTTGATGGTGAGGTAGCTGCCGGGCGAGGCGAAGGTGTCGAGGGCTTCGCCGTTCACTTCGACGCGCGCCCCGGGCGCGATCCACGAAGGGATGCGAAGGTTCAGCGCGATCTCGCGGGGCTGCGTCAGCGTGAAGCGGAGGCGCGTGGCGGCTTCTCGCGGAAAATCGGTCTCCTGGCGGAGCGTGAGACCCATCTCCGGCCACTCGAGTTCGGACGCGATGAACAGGTTGACGTGCAGCGCATCGTCGTCGCGGAAGTAGATCGCGTCGTTGAAGCGCGCGAACTCCTCGGCACCGCTTCCCGTACAACACCAGAACGAGTCGGTGGGGGAGTTGTAGAACTTGGCGCCGCCGGGGCGCAGCGAGTAGTAGTAGAGCTTCATGCCCTGCGCGTCCTGCGTGCCCAGGCGCGCGTTGTACAGGTTGCGCTCGTAGTAGTCGAAGGCGCGCGGGTCGCCGTTCCAGGCGTAGACGTGGCGCGTCAGCTTGAGCAGGTTGTACGCGACACAGCACTCGGCGGCATACAGTCCCAGCTGGCCCCTGAGGTCACCCGGACCGGTGTTCCAGAACTCGTCGTTGCTGGATCCGCCTGTCGCGTAGGTGCGGTTCTGCGTGACGGTCTCCCAGAAGAACTCGGCGATACGACGGTAGCGTGGTTCACCGGTCAGTTCGTAACGACGCGCCGCTCCGATGATCTTGGGGATCTGCGTGTTGCTGTGCAGTCCCTTGAGCTCGTCGCGATGCGAGGCGAGCGGTTCGAACAGAGAGGCCTGGTCGAAGCGGTGCGCGGCATCGAGATAGCGGCTGTTTCCGGTGATGGCGTAGAGATCCACCATCGACTCGTTCATGCCGCCGTATTCGGTTTTCAGAATGTGCGCCATGTCGGCGTCGGAAAAACCGTTGAGCCAGCGCACGGTCCAGTTGCCGATGCCGGTGGCCACGGCGAGCGCCTGCTTGTTGCCGGCCAGCCGGTACATGTCGAGCATGCCGGCCTGGATCTTATGGAGGGTGTAGAACGGCGCCCATACCTTTTCGCCGGCGCTGAGGCGATCGAAGAACGATTCGGGGAAGGCGCTGAGGTACCCGTTCGGGCGCTGGCAGCTGGCCAGGATGGCGACCAGTTCGTCGCCGCGCGCCTTCATCGTGGCGTCGCCCTGCGCGGCCCAGGCCAGCGCCGCGGCGGAGAGGTAGTGGCCACCGGTAAAGTGGCCGCGCAGTTCGCAGTCGGGTTTTTCCCAGCCGCCGAACGGTCTGGCCGAGGATGGCTGGCCCGCCTGCACACGGAAACTGTGCGCGAGCCGGTCGACCGGCAGACTATGCAGATACTCGAGGTTGATCGCCGCGGCACGGCTGAAGTCGCTTTCGAGTAAACGGACCTGATTCAGGGCGAAGGGTTGCATCCGGCATACCGGCTTTTCGCGTGCCGCGCTGGCGGCGACGCTGGCCGGGTCGGCGGTGTCGAAGGCGCGCACGCGGGGTACGGCGAGGGCGCTTGCGAAGGCCAGTGCCCCCGTCTTCAGAAACCGCCTGCGTTTGTCGGAACCCTGCATGCCACCCCCGATGCTTATGGAACGCACCCCCCGATGCGCTGTTTCATCGTGCCGTCACATGGACGGACCGTCTTGTGTCATTTGCGGTGCGTCGATGCGGAATCCCGCACACCGATGTCATGAGAACTGAAGTGTGACCACGAGACGCTGCCCGGCACGCCCTCGCAGGCGAATCTCGTCGCCACGACGATCGGCGGCCGCCACCGCTTTGCCGTCGACGTGCGCGTTGCCGGCGGTGCGTCCTTCGGGTGCGCGCAGCGTGAGCCAGATCTCGCGCGGCGTGCCGCTGGCGGGGAGCGTGACCGACGCCGTCAGGCCATGCTTTTCTCGCCGGATCGCCAGGCCGCAACGTCCCCAGCGCGTCGGCGCATCGGCGATCGACAGCGGCTTCTCCTCCACCAGCCACGCCGAGGGAAGCGCACGACCGAGCAACAGGACGTCGCCCGCGCTGTCGTCGAACACGAAGGCCCAGCGCAGCAGCAACGGAATCGTCATCTGGGCGGGTATGCAGAACAGCGGCATGCCTCCGGTGATATCGGTGACCTCACCGGCGGTCCAGCTGCCCGGCGTGTGCGCGTGATAACGATGCGCGTAGAGGAACAGCAGATATTCGTCCACCCGGCCAAGGCGCAGCAGCTGTTGCGCGTAGCCATAGGAAATGAAGCCGAGGATGTCGCGACTTTTCGGATCGACCGGGCCGATGTTCGCGACCACGCCGAGACTGGTCGCACCATGGCCTCGCATCGCGTCGATCACGAGATGGGCGAGATCGTCGGGCAGGACATCCGCCTGCAGCAGTTCCGCATAAGCGCGATGCGGCCATTGCTGTTCGCTGGGGTGCTCTTCGGCCAGCGCTTCGCGGAACGTCCGGGTGACGCCCGGCAGCGGCCCGACGTAGGGAGGCTTGAGGTCGTGGCGTACGCTGACGCGGACGCTTTCGGTCACACGTTGGCGAAGCGTATCGGCTCGCCGGGTCCACAACGACGCGTTCGCCGCGTCGTCGGGTGCGATGCGCTGCCAGATGGCCGCGATGTCCGCGAGACCGCGCGCGGCGAGGGCGCTGTTGGCGAAGTAGGGTTTCCACCAGAGCGAAGGATCGGGGAACAGGCAGGCGTCCGACTCGTTCCATCCATGGATCAGGCCGTAGCCGGGTGCGCTCGCGGCGAGCTGCAGGGATGCGTCATGCAGTTCGATGAGGATGGCCGCGGTCGCTTCGATCTTGCGTCGATGTTTGCGGCACAGCGCGACGTCGCCGGTGTAGGCCACGTAACGTGCGATCAGCGACAGGGTCAGCCCGAACTGCGCCGTCTCGGCGCCGCGCATGTTGATCATGCCGTCGTCCTGGACGAAGTCGCTGAAGTAGCTGTCGAACACCGCGGTGGCCTGGGCAAATCGGCCCCATTCGAGATTGGCGTAAAGCGAACTGGTGAAGGTGTCCTGGAAGCCGTCGTATTCGTTGCCGTAGTAGTCGCGATCGACGGCGCCGTATTTGGGGTAGGTGCCTTCCGGTCGCACCACCAGTTCGCGCGCGAAGGCAAAGCGCGCCATGTCGGCCCAGCCCGGTGCGGGGATCTCGGCCTGGGACGCGTCGGCCAGCTCGGCATGCCAGCGGTCGTGAAAGCGCAGCAGGGCAGCGTAAAACGCCTCCGCTCCGGGCGGTTCGCGCCGGGGCGGGTAAGCCGGGTAGCTGTGCCCGTAGACAACTTTCGTGATCGCGCCGCGCTCGACCAGCGCGGTACGGTGCCAGGTCTGTACGACGAAACGATCGCTGGCATCGACATCGGCGAAGACGATCACGTCGTACCAGCGATGCTGATCGAGCGGTACGACCTTGTGTACCGCGGGGAGCCAGCCGCCGAGGAGCCCCTCGCGGCGACGGGCGACCTTCTTCGGGTCATGCAGATCGGCGAAGACCTGATCGGCGTGGTACCCGCGCGTGCTGCCGGAGGTGTAGACCGGCATCGTATCCAGGCACTGCCGCGTGCCGACGAAGGTCGTCCACGGGAGACGGCCGTAGTAGTTTTCGGGGTCCAGTACCGAGGCCGGGGGTGGGGCGGCGAGGCGTACTTTTGCTTCGTCGGGCTGGCCGGAGGCCAGCAGGCGGTCGGCGAGCAGATCCGGGCCGGCGACCGCGATGTCGGCAAGCGCGAGGCCGAGATAGGGCTTCGGTGCTTCGTCCCAGGTCGCCTCGGTGCGCTTGTGCAGAACGACCGCTTGTTTGCCGTCGGTGATTACGAGCGCACCATCGGGATGGGTAAGGTCCTCTTCGACGTGCCAAGCCCGGTCGTCGATCGAGAAACCGCCCAGGTGGGCGAAGCCTTTGCGAGGGACCTCATCGAGCGGGACGCGGGGAGCATGGCCAGCAGGGCTGGCTCCTGCATGAGCGGGTTGAGGACTCGCTGGCGATGGCGTGCCTGCTGTTGTAGGAGCCAGCCCCGCTGGCGATGCCAGGTCGCCCCGAAACAGCCCCTCAGCCGAAACCGTCCCAACCCCCACCGCGGCACTCGCCGCAGCGAGAGTCCGCATGAAATCCCGCCGACCCATCGCCGCGCGTTCGCTCTCAATCATCGTCATCATCCAAAGCCAGCGCGGACGCAGGTAACCCTGTCGCTGCGCCCCAGTAATAAATGCCCAGCGACGCGACAAACACCGTGACGGAATCCCACGGATGCGCCACGACGCCGTTTCCGCCGAAGGTCCCGAACGCGGACACCAGCATGATCACGAGATAGAACCCGATCAGCCAAAGCGCCGAGCGCACCTGCTGTGCGAGCACGTCACGCGTCGCGCCCACGGCGCGTTTCACCACGACATAGACAACGAACGCGGCGACCTGCAGTCCGAGCAACCACGACACCGTGCCCCAGCCGGACCAGTAGACGATCAAGCCGGCCACCGCGAACGACACCGGTCCGATCACCGCGAAACCGCGGACACGAAACGGCCGGTCGAGCTCAGGCGCGCTCCGGCGAAGCGCGGCGACCGTGACGGGGGCCACGGCATAACTCAGCACCAGCGCGGCGGACACCACCTGGATCAGCGCCTCCCACGACGGAAAGGGCAACGTCCAGAAGATCGACAGGGCCAGCGTCAGCCATAGCGCAGGACGCGGAATGCCCGACTTGAGGTCGATCCGCGTAAGCGAGGGCAGAAAGCCGCCACTGCGCGCCCAGCCGTAGACGATGCGCGGTGTGGCGTTCATGTAGATGTTGCCGGTGCCGCTGGGCGAAATCACCGCGTCGCAGACCACCAGCGTCGCCAGCCAGCCGAAACCGAGCGCGAGCGCGATGTCGTGATAGGGAAGGGCGAACGCCTTGTCCATACCGCTCCAGCCTCCCGACAGGAGGTCGGTCGGGATGCCACCGAGGAAGGCCAGCTGCAGCAGCACGTAGATCACTGTCGACAGCAGCACCGACAGGATCAACGCGATCGGAATCGTCCGTTGCGGCTCGCGCACCTCGCTGGCCACGGACACGATCGGCGTCAGGCCGAGGTAGGCGAAGATGATGCCGCCCGCCGACACGGCGGCTTCGACACCGGACAGCCCGTTCGGCATGAGGCCGTGAATGCTCAGGTTGCCCGGATGAAAGTGGGTCAGCAACATCACGATGACCAGCACGGGTACCACGAACTTGAAGACGCTGATGATGTTGTTGGCTTTTGCGAAGGTCTTCACGCTGTAGTAGTTCAGTGCGAAGAAGAGCAGCAACAGGGCCAGCTGCACGAACCAGCCGAGGACGCTCGCATGGGTGCTGCCGGGCACGTTCAGCGCGGGAAGCCACGCGGCGGCATACTGCCGGCATGCGACGGTCTCGATGGCGATCAGACTGGAAAACGCGATCAGGGTGATGAAACCCATCAGGGAGCCGAGCAGCGCGCCGTGCGAGTACTCCGGGTAACGCACCGCGCCGCCGGCTCGCGGCAGTGCCGCACCGAGTTCGCAGTAGACCAGACCGAGCAGCAAGACGGCCGCTCCGCCGATCAGCCAGGAAAGGATACCGGCGGGTCCCGCCAGTGCGGCCACATGCCCCGCCGCGAAGAGCCAGCCCGAGCCGAAGATCGCGCCCAGTCCGATGAAGGTGAGATCGACCAGTGTCAGTCGCTTCTGAAAATGGCCTTTTGCGTCGCGGGGTGTATCGCTCATGTCAGTGCGCCCCCTCGGCATACGGTGATTTGCCGCCGCCCGCGATAAACGCGTCGATACGCTGGTTCAGCACCGGCAGCGGCACGGAACCGGTGGACAGCACCGTGTCGTGGAACGCGCGGATGTCGAAGTGTTCGCCCAGCGCCTTCGTCGCACGCTCGCGTCCGTCACGGATCGCCATCTCGCCTAGGTAGTACGAAAGCGCCTGCGCTGGCCAGGCGATGTAGCGATCCACCTCGGTGTCGATCTCGTGCTCCGCCAGCGCGGTGTTGTCGCGCAGGTACTGGCGTGCCTGCTCACGCGTCCAGTGCAGATGATGGATGCCGGTGTCGACGACCAGACGGGCGGCACGCCACGCCTGATAGCTGAGATAGCCGAAGCGTTCGTACGGAGTGTGATAGATGCCCATCTCCTGACCGAGATACTCGCAATAAAGCGCCCAGCCCTCGCCGTATGCCGAGATGTAGCTGAAACGGCGGTAGTCGGGCAGGCCGGTGGTCTCGGCGGCGAGAGGCATCTGCAAGGCGTGCCCCGGTGAGGATTCGTGCAGGGTCAGCGCGGGCAGGGAGTAAAGCGGGCGAGCGGGCAGGTTATACGTGTTGACCAGATAGATGCCCGGCCCGCCGCGGCCACCCGTGTAGATCGGTGCGAGATCGTCGGGCACGGGTTTGATCGCAAAGCGGCGGCGCGGCAGCAGCCCGATGTAATCGCCGACCACGGCGTCCACTTCCTTGGCGATCCACGCGGCATCCTTCAGTAGTTCGTCGGGCGTCTTCGCGTAAAAGCGCGGGTCCGTGCGCAGGAATTGCAGGAAGTCGGGAAAACTTCCCTTGAAGTCGACCTCTTTCATCACCGCCAGCATCTGGCCGTGGATGTCCGCCATTTCCTTCAGACCCAGCGCGTGGATATCGTCGGGACTTCGGTCCAGCGTGGTGTACTCGAGGATCTGCGAACGGTAAAACGCCTTGCCGTCGGGCAGGTCCTCGGCCGCGAGACCGTCGCGCGCCTTCGGGTAATACTCATTCTTCATGAAGGCCAGCAGCTTCGCGTACGCCGGGCGGACCTGCGCGGCGATCGCCTTCTTCGCTTCGTCGCGCAGACGTGCCTGCTCGGCGGCGGGAATCGTCGCCGGCATTTTCAGGAATGGCGTGTAGAAGAGATTGGCGTCGCCCTCCGCGTCCGCCACCGTGCGTATGCCGTCGTACTGACTGCTCACCACGAGCTTCGGCTGGCTGAAGCCACGTGCCAGGCCCAGCCGCATATCCGCGATCTGCTCGTCGAAATACCGCGGTACATCGCGCAGGCGCCCAAGATAGTTCCGGTACGCATCCGCGTCGGTGAACGTGGCGCGCGCGCTGAAGCCGAGGTTGCTCCAGAACGCCGAGTCCGCGTTGAACGGCATCTGCCACGTCCTGAAGCGCTGGTCGGCCAGCAGGACGTCGACCTGCTGGCGGAAGACTGCGTAGTTGACCGGGTCTTCGCCTTTCAGCTGCGAGGGATCGATCGCCTGGAGCTGTTCCACGACCTTCGTCCAGTAGCCCTCGCGTGCGGCCTGGGTGGCGGCGTCGACTTTGGGAAGGCGGTCGGCCGGTCTGGCTGGGCCGTCTTCGTCATCCGCGCCGGCGAACTGGGCCTGGCGCCACGCGTACTCGCGGCTGGCTATCTCATGGAACCGTTGAGTCGCGTCGTCGGCGAGCACAGGGGCGGCGAAAGTGACGATGCCGAGCAGGCAGGCAAGACGGGCGGATGGACAGGCCATGAGACTCTCCGATCAGTGCGAGGTGGGCTTTGCGGCCTTCTGTGCGGCGATCCATGCATCGGTGCGCGCATCCAGCAATTCCAGCGGCATGGCGCCGCCCGAGAGCATTTCATCGTGGAAGGCGCGGATGTCGAAGGCGGTGCCGAGGGCTTTCTCGGCCCGCTGACGAAGTTCCAGGAACTTGAGCTGGCCGAGCTTGTAACCGAGGGCCTGGCCCGGCCATGCGATGTAACGGTCGGTCTCGGCCTGCATGCTCGGCTCGTCCTCGGCCGGATGGGCGTGGAAGAAGTCGATCATCTGCTTGCGCGTCCAGTGCAGCGCATGCACGCCGCTGTCGAGTACGAGACGGTCGGCGCGCAGCAGATCGCCGCTCAGACGGCCGTAGTCGTTGTACGGGTCCTTGTAGAAGCCGGCCTCTTTGGCGAGGCGCTCCGCATAAAGTGCCCATCCTTCGATGTACGCGTTGTACCCGGCCTGCTGACGGAACGGCGGTAGTGGCAGGCTCTGCGCGATCGAGATCTGCAGATGATGGCCCGGTACGCCTTCGTGATACGCGGTGTCTTCGATGGTGTAGAGCGTGCGCTGGGCGAAGTCGCCCGTGTTGACGAAGACCACGCCTGGACGCTTGCCGTCGGGCGTACCCTGATGGTATTCGGCGCCGGCGGCGTCTTTCTCGCGGTAGGCCTCCACGGCCTGCACGTACAGGGCCGTGGTCGGCAGGTGGCCGAAGAGTTTCGGCAGTTCGGGCTGCATACCGGCGATGTACTTGCGGTAGCCGTCGAGAATCTGCTCGCGCGAGGTGGCGTAGCGTTTCGGGTCCTTTGCGACGGCGGCGCGGAAGGCGGGCAGGTCGGCGTAGCCGAGCTGTTTCGCGATAGCGGTCATCTCGCCTTCGATCCGCTTTACCTCATCCAGACCGATCTGATGGATGCGCTTCGGGTCGAGGTCGGTGGTGGTCTGCGTGTGGATGGCATAGCGATACCTTGCGTCACCGTCGGGCAGGGACCAGATCCCTTCCTGCGTACGGCCGTGCGGGGCGTAGTCGTTGGCGACGAAGTCCGCCAGTCTGCGATACGCGGGGCGCACCTCGTTGTCCACAGTGGCGAGGATCGCCTTTTTCAGCCGCGCCTTGTCCTTCGCCGGCACGCTGTCCGGGATATGCGCGGCCGGCTGGCCGAAGACATTGGCTTCGCCCGCCGGATCGGCGATCTGCCGCGCCTGCACGGCGACCTTTTCGAGCAGATAACGCGGCTGCATGAGCCCATCGGCCATGCCTGCGCGCGATGCGGCGATCAGCTGGTCGACGATGCCTGGGATCGCCCTGAGCCGGGCGAGGTAGTCCTCGTAGTGGCGTGTACTGTCGAACGGGATGGTCGGAACGAAGCCGGGAAGCTGAAGCTGCACGCCACCGATCTGATCCAGCACCATCTCGTGATTCTTGAGGCGGATGGCTTCGAGGCGGTCTTTCAGCTCGCGCACGGCCATGGCCTGACTGAGGCGACGCTGCTCGTCGAGCTGGGACACGTCCACGGCTTCGAACCGGCGCAGAAAATCGGCGGTGGCCTTGCCGTCGACGGCGACGTGAGCGAGCGAATAATCGGTCCAGCGGTCGTTATAGCGGTAATCGCCGATGGTCGTGGCGAGTTCCGGGCTTTCCTTCAGCTGATATTCCCAGCGCTCGGCGACGAGCGCGTCGAAGGCCCTGGCAGGCGCGTCGGCCGCTTGAGCGGCGGCGTACGGCGCGGCCAGCAGGCACGCGAGGACGAGGCCGCGGACGGCTGGAAAACGGGTCATGCGATTCCCCTCTGGAACGTATCACCCGATGCTCGCGCGAGCGTCACCGGGCGGCTAGAAGACATTGCCCGGTGACGATGCGGCATTGTGCACAATCAGGCAAACGGTTGCTCGATCGAAGGCGACGGCTCGGTGAACCACGCGCCACCGTCGTCGGTGACGTAGAAATGGTCCTCGAGGCGGATGCCGAACCGGCCGGGAACGACGATCATGGGTTCGTCGCTGCAGCAGTTTCCCGGTACGAGAGGTGCCGTGTTGCCACGGACGAGGTACGGCGCCTCGTGGATGGCCATTCCGCAGCCGTGGCCCGTACGATGCGGCAGACCCGGCAGGCGATAGTCCGGCCCCAGACCGCCGGCCTCGATCACACGCCGCGCGGCGGCGTCGATGTCCGCACAAGGCACGCCGGGGCGCACCGCGTCGAAAGCCGCCTGTTGTGCCGCGCGTTCCAGGTTCCAGATGCGCGACTGCTCGGCGTCCGGTGTGCCGAAGACGTAGGTACGTGTGATGTCCGACTGGTAGCCGGCCACGCTGCAACCCGTGTCGATCAGGACGACCTGGTCTTTCTCGAGGTACTGCTCGCCCGGCACACCATGGGGATACGACGTGGCCACACCGAACTGCACGATGCAGAACGTGGAACCGTTGTCCGCGCCCAGCGCGCGATGGGCGCCGTCGATAAAGCGCTTCACGTCACCGGCGGCGATGCCCTCGTGCAGCATGCCGGCGGCGAGCGCCTGCACTTTCAGCGTCATCGCGCAGGCTTGCTTCATCAGGGCGAGTTCCGTCGCCGACTTGCGTGCCCGGCACCCGTCGATCACCGGTGTCGCATCGACGATATCGCGGGTCCCCAGTGTGTGCGCGAGCCCCGTGAACACGTTGAACGGCGCCGCGGGGTCCAGGGCCAGCGTACTCGCGCCGCGTGAGGCCATGCACGCGGCGACCAGCGCGCAGGGGTCCTCGTGCTCTTCCCAGAACGCCATCGTCATCGGATGGGCCAGTTCGGCGCGCAGCGAACCTTCCTCGAACGCGGGGCAGATCAATACCGGCTCGCCCCGTCGCGGAAGCAGCATCGCGACGAGCCGCTCGGTGGCGCCCCAGGGAATCCCGGTGAAATAACGCAGCGACGTGCCGGCCGTGACCAGCAGCGCACCTGCGCCAGCGGCATCGAGCAGGCGTTGCGCGCGCTCCAGGCGAGTAAGGTACTCGTCCCGGCCGATGCGTGGCGCAAGTTGCGTCCACGGTGTGCAGGCCTCGCGGGCCTGCTCCGGGGTCAGGTGTCCGATCTGCGTGCTCATGCGGCGTTACCCACGTCCGCATCGGTCCAGCGGCCGTTGATCCGTCGCTGCACGCCGCCAGGATTGCGGTCGCGCAGTTCCGGCGGAAGCAGGGCATCGGGCACGTTGTCGTAGCTGTGCAGCGCCGTGAAGCGGTGAATCGCCGACGGCATGCCCACGGCGGTGAAGCCGGCATGGCTCGTCGAGGGGAACGGGCCACCGTGATTCATGGCGGGGCTGACCGCCACGCCGGTCGGCATGCGATTGGCGATGAGGCGACCGACGCGCTCGCGCAGATGCCGGGCGATGGATTGCCACGACGCATCGTCGCTGCCATCCGTCGCGCGGTACATCGTTCCGGTGAGGTTGCCCTCGAAGGCTCGCGCGATGGCGGCGAAGTCGTCATCGCCGTCGGCACGGACGAGCAGACTGACCGGACCGAAAGCCTCCGTCTGCAAAGCGCCTTTATCGGCGACGAAGGCCGCGGCATCGACGCTGAGCAGGGTCGGCTGGAAATGGTAACCCGCGTCGTCGCCGGTGGCGCCACCGGCTAGCACGGTGGCGCCCGCTTTCCTCAACGCGCCCACGGCGCGCATCAGGCCCTCCTGCACACCGCGCGAAAACAGGACGCGGGGCATCGCCGCGGCGAACTGCGCCGTCGCGCTGGCGACGAACGCGTCGCCATCCTCACCGGTGGGCACGATGACGATGCCCGGGTTAGTGCAGAACTGGCCGCTGCCCATCGTGCAGGACGTGAAGAAGGCCGTGGCGAGTGCTTCGGCATCCTCCGCAAGCGCACCCGGCAGCAGGAACACCGGGTTGACGCTGGACATCTCGGCGTAGATGGGGACACCCGCGCCATCGGCGGCGGACTTCAGCGCGAGGCCACCGGCGCGGCTGCCGGTGAAACCGATCGCACCCAGCCGTGCGTCCGAAGCGAGGGCCGCGCCGATCGCGTTATCGAAGTGATACAGCATCTGCACCGACGCGGCCGGCAGGCCCGAGGCCAGGACCGCCTCGTGCGCCAGCTCGGCGAGCCGTCGCGAGGTCGCCGGGTGCGACGGATGCGCCTTGGCGATCACGGGATTGCGTGCCGCGATGGCCGAGGCGAAGTCGCTGCCCGCGATCGCGTTGAAGGCGAAAGGAAAATTGTTCGGTCCGAAGACCAGTACCGGCTTGCCCAGCGGTGCGCGATGCGCTCGCAGACCACTGGCCGTGTCGATGACCGGATCGCTCCAGCTGTTTTCACGCACCGCGCGTGCCGCCTGACGCAGCTGTCCGCTGGCACGCGGGAGTTCGACCGAGCGCAGTCGCGGCTCGGCGGGCAGGGCCGTTTCCGCGGCGGCCAGGGACACGAGCGTTTCGGCATCGGCGTCGATCGCCGCCGCGTAGCGCTCGAGGAAATCGGCGATGCGCTCGGGCGGCACGGCGGCCAGTTCACCGGCGACAGCGGTGGCGGCGGCAAGCGCCGCCTCCACGTCGTCCGCGCCGCTGACGGGAAACGACGGCCCGATGGCTTCACCACGCGTGGGATCTTCCGCGTGGAACGAGCCGGTGGGCGCGTCGGCGGCGCGCCACTGGCCACCGATCAGAACCTGCGGCTGCTCGGCCATGGATCAGACTCCCGGCCGGGTGGCGATTGCGTGGTCGATCACCTTCATCGCCGCGTCGCGCTCGGCGCCCGCCACCGGCAGGCGCGGCGCGCGCACGGTTTCGCTGCCCATGCCGACGCGCGACTGCACCAGCTTGATCAGCTGTACGAAGGTCGGAACGGTATCGAGACGGAGAAGCGGGAGGAACCAGGCATACAGGGATTCCGCGGCCTTGGCACCGCCATCGCGGGCCAGCTCGAACAGCTTCACCGATTCGGCCGGATACGCATTGACCAGGCCGGCGATCCAGCCGACCGCACCCATGCTGACGCCTTCGACCAGCGCATCGTCCATGCCGACAAGCAGTTCGAGACGATCGCCGGCGAGCGCACGGATGGCGGCGAAGCGCCGCACATCGGCGGAAGATTCCTTGACGGCCTGCAGGTTGGGGAACTGACCCGCCAGCTCGGCGATCTGCGCCGGCGTGAAGTCGGTCTTGTACGCCACCGGGTTGTTGTACAGCATGCAAGGGAGGTCGGTCGCGGCGATCACGGCCTTCACGTGCGCGCTCATCTCCCGCCAGTCCGTGGAGTAGACGTATGGCGGCAACACCATGAGGGCCGAACAACCGATGGCCCTGGCGTCTTGCGCCAGCCGTACGGCTTCGTCGGTGGAGAGCGAGGCGATACCCGGAATGACGGGGGCGCGGCCGTCGAGCGCCTTGACCAGCGTCCGCAGGATGGCCGTCTTCTCGTCGTAGCTCAGCGTGGCGGCTTCGCCGAGCGAGCCCAGCGGCACGATGCCCTTGCAGCCGGCGTCGATCATCTGCAGCGCATGTTTGGCGAGGAACTCGTGGTCGACCTGGCCATCGGCCTTGAATGGCGTGGTGATGGCGGGAAGGACGCCGTGCCAGAAAGTTGCGTTGCTCATGCTTGGATGCCTCTCGATGCAGGAAGGGAACTGGGAAAATCCGGCTCGCCCAGGGTGGACAGGCGGGCAGGGAAAAAGGGCGGGCGCGCATCGGTGCGCGCACCCAGACCGAGCTCGGTCATGGCCGCGCCGCATACGCGGCCCTGGCAGGCGCCCATGCCGCAGCGCGTGGCGAGCTTGGCGCTGCGAGGGTCCCCATGGGCGCGGACGGCACCGAAGGACACGTCTTCGCAGCGACATATCAGGGTGTCGTCGCGGGCGAGCTCACGGACGCGCGGTGACAACGCGAAATGCTCGCGCAACAGGGTCGCGAAGGCCCGCGCGTGATCGCGTCGACGCAGGAGCGCATCGGGTATCGCGACGCCGGCAGCGGCGAGCCCGGCGATCCGGCCTTCGAGACGCGCGCAGTCGCGGCCACCGATACCGCAGCTCTCGCCCGCGGCGAACGTATCGTCGAGGCTGGTGCGCTGATGGGTATCGACATCGACCTGAGGATGAAGCGTGTCGGCGCGCGTCGCGCAGCCGATCTGGCGGGCGAGCGTCAGATCCGGGACAAGACCGAAGCCCACCGCGAGTACGTCGCAGTCGACGCGTTGCACATGCCCGGCGCGCTCGATCAGTGCGGCCGACACGGCGTGCTCGCCGACGGCCTCGGTCACGACGCTGCCGTGGCGGTAGTCGATACCGCGAAGCGACACCTGCAAGGCGGCGGCCTGTGCGAGCTTCGCCGGCCAGCGCCAGAGGCTGCGGGCGAAGCGGTGAAGCTCACCGGTCGACGCCTGCTCATGAATGCCGGTGACGATGGCGCCGTGCTTTCGTGCCGTCGCCGCGGCGGCAAGAAGCAGCGGTCCGCTACCGGCGATCAGTACGCGTCGTCCACGCAGGGCCCAGCCTTGCTTGACCAGGGCCTGCAAACCACCCGCCCCGACCACACCCGGCAGCGTCCAGCCCGGAAAAGGCATGAGTAATTCGCGTGCGCCCGTCGCGATGATCAGCGAACGGTACGGCAGCAGGTAACCGCGTCGCGGATCCTGCAGCAGAAGATGGCTGGCTTCCGTGGCGATGACCTGCGTCTCGGCCAGCCAGGTCACACCACGCGATGACAAGGCCTCACGGATGCTGCGATCGGCCATGGCGGGATAGCCGTGTCGTACGTCGTGACGCCATACCTGGCCGCCGGGCTTCGGCTGGCTGTCGATCAGCACGACGCGCCGCCCGTGTCTGGCTGCGGCGGCCGCGGCGGCAAGACCCGCGGGACCCGCACCGACGATGGCGATGTCGAAGGGGTCGCTCATTCGCTGTCTACCGTCATGCCATCGCGGACCGTGACCTGGCAGGCGCGCTGTTGCGCGACGCCGTCGATACGCACGCGGCATTCGAAGCAGATACCCATGCCGCACAGGGCGGCACGTTGTTGACCGCTGACGGAGCGGCGGAACGGCAGGTCGAGGCTGAGCAGGGCGGCGGCGACAGTGATGCTGGCCGGTACGCGCCTGATGACGCCGTCCACGATGAGACGTGCTTCCCGCGCCGTCATAAAGCCACCCGCGCTGGATCGTAAGGCGCGGCGTCGATGGCCGTCGGTCGGCCGAGCAGCTGATCGATGAGCAAGCGTGCGCTGCCAAGCGACGTGGTGACGCCCAGCCCCTCATGACCGGCCGCGACCCAGGTGTCGGCCATGCCAGGTACGCGGCCCAGGTACGGTAAGCCGTCGGTGCTGACGGGACGGAAGCCCGTCCACACGCGCAGCGCATCGAGCTCGCGCAACCATGGAAGGAACCGGAAGCTTCGCTGCAGCATCATCCGGACCATATCCATCGAGACGTCCGCATCCGCCGCGTCGTATTCGCGGGAGGAACCGATGAGGATCTGCCCGGTCGGGCGCGGCTGCACGTTGAACGCCACGCTTGCCGCATCGGCACCGTGAGCGCTGTCCGCATAGCCCAGTTCGAGCAACTGGTGATTGACTCGCTGCCCGTAGCGTTCGGTAATCACCAGGTGACCTTTCCGCGCGCGGATCGGCAGTCCTGGCAGCAGTCTCGGCAAGGCGCACCCGGTGGCGACAAGTACCGGACCGTGCAGCTTGCCGCCGTCCTGCAGTACGACACCACCCGGTTGCAGCCGGAACGCGTATTGCCGGTGCAGCGTGGCTCCACGTTCGAGCGCGAGGTCGACCAGATGCCGCGCGACGGCCGGTGGATAGACCACCGCTTCCCGCGAAATCAGCAGCCCGCCGCGCAGGCCGGCGGCGAGCATCGGCTCGAGTTCGTACAGACCGGCGGCGTCCACGGCTTCGGCGACGACGCCCGCGTCGGTCAGACGTGCCAGCTTGTCGGGAATGCGTGCCAGTTCATCGTCGTTACTGGCCACCCACAATGTGCCGCAGCGGCTGAACTCCGCGGCGGGCAGTTCGGCGAAGGCTTCCCACAGACCGAGCGAATATCGCGACAGTGCGAATTCCGCCGGGTCGTCGTCCATGGCCACGAGGTGACCCATGGCGGCCGCGGTGGCGCCGCCCCCGATGGTTGCGGGCTCCACGATCGCGACCTTGAGGCCCTCGGCGGTGGCCTGCTCGGCGCAGGCGGCACCGACGATGCCGGCACCGATGACGATCAGATCGTACGTGCTCACGCGGCGCCGATGCCCCAGGCCAGCGGGTCGGCCTCGTCGATCAGGATGGTGCCCTGCATGGTCACGTGCGCGCTGCCCGTGATACGCGGAAGAACGCCGCGCTCGCCGTGCTTGTAAGTCGCCTCGAACAGGCTGCCGAGGATGCCGGCCTGGCGCCACACCTGACCCGGATCGAGCTTGCCATCGGCGGCCAGGCACGCGACCTTGGCGCTGGTGCCTGTGCCGCAGGGCGAACGGTCGTAGGCCATGCCGGGGCAGAGGACGAAGTTGCGTCCGTCGCCGCCGCTCTCCTCGTCCGGCCCGTTCAGCTCGATATGGTCGATTTCTTCGTCGTTCGCGCCGGTGATGCCGTCGCGTTCCAGACCGGCGCGGATCGCTTCCGTGTACGCGGTCAGCGCCCGCTGGTTGGCCAGCGTGAGGGGCAGGGGAGACTGGCTCGTGATGAAAAACCAGTTGCCGCCCCATGCGACATCGCCCGTGACCGGGCCATGGCCTTCGACGTCCACCGATACGTTACGGCGATACCGGTAGCTCTCGACGTTGTCGATCGACACGCGTCCGTCGTCCAGCAGCTCGATACCGACGACGCCGACCGGCGTCTCGAGACGATGCCGGCCGGGGGCGATGCGGCCGAGATGCTGCAGTGTGCGGATGAGGCCGATGGTGCCGTGGCCGCACATACCGAGGTAGCCGACGTTGTTGAAAAAGATCACCGCTGCGCACGACGACGGGTCGGTCGGTTCCAGCAGGAGCGCGCCGACCATCGTGTCCGAGCCGCGCGGCTCGCACGCGATCGCCTGCCGCCAGGCGTCGTACCGTTCGCGCATGAGCTGACGGCGACCGGCCAGTGGGCCGTCACCCAGATCGGGAAAGCCGGAGAGGACGACCCGGGTAGGTTCGCCGCCGGTGTGTGAGTCGATGAATTCGATGTGATGCATGGCTTCCATGCTCACCGGGGCGGCCTGTCCGCGTATAGAAAGCTTTACCGATGACGGATGCGGAATTTGGCATAACGCCCGATCCGCCGCCGGCGACGGGGTGGAAACGCCGCGAGGCTTGCAATTCCCGGTTCTATCGGCTTTATGATGCGTTGCGGCATCTTTTCATTGCCGTGACAGGTCGCCGTTGCCGCCCCGGAGGAGCCCCAGGCCCATGAAGATTTCCGCCGATGAGCTCGAACCGCTGTTCGACGCGTTGCCCGACGTCGTGTTCTTCGTCAAGGACACCGAAGGGCGGTACACGCATGCCAATCTGACCCTCGTGAGACGTCTGGGGCTGAAGCGTCGGGGCGACATCATCGGCCGGGGAGTCACGGAATTGTTTCCGGCGATGATGGGCGGGTCGTATGCGGCTCAGGACCGGCGCGTGCTGGCGGGCGAAGTCATCGAGAACCAGCTGGAGGTGCACATCTTCAGCAACCGCGCGCCGGGGTGGTGTCTCACCTGTAAGCGCCCGCTGGTGTCGTCGCGTGGCGACATCCGCGGGGTGATCGGCATCTCACGCGATCTCGGTCTGCCGGACGGCAAGCATCCTACTTACGAACGGTTGCGACGCGTTCTTGCGTACATGCAGGAGCACCACGGCGAGGGGGTGCGCATCCCCACCCTGGCTGAGCTGGCAGGGTTGTCGGTCGCGCAGCTCGAGCGGCACTTCCGCCGCGTCTTCCAGCTGACACCGCAGCAGGTGCTGACCAAGCTGCGTATCGAAGCGGCCATGCGTCTCCTTGGCGGTGACGATAACGTGGCGTCGATCGGCATGGCCTGCGGCTTCGTCGATCAGAGCGCGTTTGCGCGCCAGTTCAAGGCGACTGTCGGTATGACGCCAAGCGACTACCGTGCGATGCAGGCGGCCGTGGGAAGCGCAACGCAACGTTGACGTGGGCATGGGCGCGCGTTTCCCCGTCGATACGCGTCATGGCGTCGACGTGGGGGTGGCGTCGGGGTGCGCATCCAGCCAGTCCAGTACGAAGGCCTCGAGCGTGACGCGCGGTGGCGGAAGGAGCTCCGCCTCACGCGTGAACTCCATCGCGGCCTTCAGGAAGGCCTGCTTCGCTCGCGCCGTCGCCTGCCGGGCCGCCGCCTGCCTTTGCCGCAGCTGGACGATGTGAGCCGAGGGCTGTCCCGGCCTGGCGAACTTCTGGTACCGCCGCAGTTCGTCGGCGGCCAGGGCGGTGTCACCGGCCGACTGAATCATGGCGGCGCGCGCCTCCACCAGCCGGGGCAGCCAGAGGCTGTTCTCAAAGGGCCTCGGTGCGGTCATGGAGAGTCCAGGCGAATACGGCGGGTGAAAACGTCGCTGTGGCCGCTGAGCCAGAGCGCGACGTCCTTGAGGACATGTTGAGAGGGAAACACGCGGCCATAGCACAGTACGAAGATGGCCACCGCGCCCAGCGCGAGGATGAGGATGCGCCGCCGTGCGTCGGAGCGCGACTCGTGGAGGGTCGGTTCAACGCCGCGTACGAACCAGGCCATGACTGCGGTTCCCAGCAGCGCGCCCAGCCAGACTTCCGAGGGACTGTGCACCTTCAGTACCAGTCGCGAGACGGCCACGCCTGCCCCGATCAGGCAACCCGCGGCGATCGCTGTGCGTCGTATGCGGACGTTGCCGTCCCGCGCGAGCAGGGCGCCCAGCGAGGGCCATACCAGTATCGCCAGCGTCGTATGACCGCTGAAGCCGGTGTAGTTGAGTCCGGGCGGTCCGATACCCCAGGCCATGAACAGCAGCTTGGAGAGGCAGACGATGCCGCCCGCCGTCGCGACGGCGAAGCCCCAGCGCCGGACATCCCGCCACTGGGCTGCCGGCACCAGCAGGCAGATACCGGTCCATGCAATCAGGGGAAGCAGTAGTGCGCTGTCGCCGAAACTGGTGATGGCTTGCCACAGGGTCATGCCATGCACTCGTGTGTCGCTATCATGTCGGTTGCGCTCATCGCTTATGTCTGTCTACGACCCGGAGTATCGCAGCACCTATGTTCGAACGGATACTGATTGTCTGTGTCGGCAACATCTGCCGCAGTCCCACCGCGGAATACCTGCTACGGCATCGCCTCGGTGGCGATCATCGCGCCCAGGTGAGCAGCGCTGGCCTCGGCGCACTCGTTGGCCACGCGATGGATGCGACCTCGCTGGAGCTGTTGCGTGAACACGGCGTGGATGGCGCGGCTCACCGCGCCCGGCAGGCCGATAACGCACTGCTGCGCCAATCCGATCTGATCCTTGCCATGGAGAAGCGACACATCGCGGAAATCGGTCGGATGGCGCCTGAAGTAAGCGGGAAGGTCTTTCTGCTGGATCGCTGGGGCGCGGGAGCCGACATTCCCGACCCCTACCGCCAACAACGCCCGGCCTTCGAACATGTATACAAACTGATCGATGGTGCCGTCAGCGGATGGTTGAAGTACTTATAGGCGCGCGTCGTGACGTCAGTCAGTTTTCAGTCCGCATCGGTCATGTAGTGTTCGTAGGGTAGATCCACTGTCAGTGTTGTCCTCGCATCGCCCCGTTTGCCACGACGCCGGGGCTCGACATTTACTTAACGGACCCATCACTGATTTTGGCTTGGCCTGAGACACAACGCGCCCGCGTCGCGCTAAGTTTTCTGTTCCCCGGTGGGTTCGCACTGGTGCTGGCGTTGCTCGCCGGTTGCTCGACGGTGTCGCTTGGCAGTGTCGAGAGTGTGCGTCTCGCGTTTCAGGGAGACAAAGTGGATGCCACCCCCGAGTCGGTGGGGGCCTCGCCGTATTTTCAGTTGCAGGCGAATTCTCCCGCCGGCCAGGCGATTCTGATCCTGGCGAAGACGGAGCAGGGCGAGCTCGGCTGGTACGGCGGCAACCACGATATCGTGTTCACGCGAGACGGCGTGATCGCCCGTACCGTCGGCCTTCCCCAGAACCTGGATGCGTCGGCCTTCCCGGGCGAAAACCCCTTTCATCAGGGCCTGCAGCGGCTCAGCGGGCCAGTCAGCTATAGCCGTCGGATGGACTGGTCGCCGGATTACCGGTATGGCGTCATCCTTCGGGCGCAGCTCGAGCCGAAAGGGCTGGAAGATGTCGAAATCCTGGGCAAGGTGCATCGTCTGAGACGTGTGGACGAGTCGCTGACCGCGCAGGGCGTGCACTTCGACAATCGCTACTGGGTCGACCCGGCGGACGGTTTCATCTGGAAGAGCCGCCAGTACGTGGCCCCGGATTACCCGCTGGAGCTGATCCAGCTGCGACCGTATCGCGAGCCCGCCGCGTGAGGGGCGTCGCGCTGTTTTCGCTGCTCGTGGCCATGGCCGGGCCGTCGTTCGCGCAGAGCGGAGTGACCGTGACCGTCGATGGCGCCGTGGCCCGACCGGGTTCGGACGTCTATCCGGCTGGAGCCCGCCTGTCGGCCCCGGCACTGGCGGCAGGCGTCTCTCCGGATGCCTATCTGCTCGGCGCCGCGTGGCTTCAGCCCGCCCTGCAGCGCGATCAGCTGCGCCTGCGCGCGGGTCTGGAGTATGAGCTGGGTGCCATCCGTCGTCAGGCCATGGCGAAGGGTCAGGAGGATCTGTCGATCGGCGCGGCCGCTTTCCAGCGCTGGTTCGCCAGGTTGCCGGTGACGGGTCGCCGGACCCTGTCCGCTCTGGATCCGTTCCGCCTCGAGGTCACGCCGGCCGACAACTGGCCGGTGCATGACGGCGATCGCCTTTTCTACCCGACGCGTCCGCAGGACATCCGGGTGGTCGGCGCGGTGAATGAACCCTGCCGTTTGCCCCAGGTCGGCTTCCGTGACGCCCGCGACTACCTGAAGGATTGTCCCGTTTCAAAAGCTGCCGATCCCAATATGATTTTCGTCGTGCAGCCCGACGGCGCGGTATTCCAGCAGAACATCGCCTTGTGGAATCGCGATGCGCCACGGGTATTGGCGCCGGGGGCCTGGATCTACGTGCCGTTCGATAACAAGGCCATCGCCGGCGCCGCCGACGATGACTTCAACCATGACATTGCCGCGTTTCTTGCCACGCAGTTGTTGAACGACGAGGGCGCGCGCTAATGCGGGCGCCTCGACGTCGACGGCGCGTCACGCGGCGGGTCGCGCTGCATGGCTGCTGCGCCGGCCTTGCCCTCTGGGCGGGCGGAGCGACGTGCGTGCTCGCGCAGGAAACCTATACGCAGAGCGACTTCGGTGGCGTGGGCCTCCTGCAGTCGCCCACGGCACGCATGGCGCAGGAAGGCGAGTTCAGCTTCGTCCTGAGCCGTACGACGCCCTATACGAATTACAACGTATCCATGCAGCCGCTACCCTGGCTGGAAGGGTCGTTCCGCTATACCAACGTAAGTAACCGGCCGTATGGACCGGCTTACCTCAGCGGTAGCCAGACGTACAAGGACAAGTCGATCGACGCCAAGATCCGCCTGTGGGAGGAAAGCCGCTGGCTCCCTGCCGTGGCGGTCGGTGCGCGCGACATCGGCGGTACCGGCCTGTTCTCGAGTGAATACATCGTCACCAGCAAGCGGGCAGGGCCATTCGATTTCAGCCTGGGTCTGGCCTGGGGCTACATCGGCAACCGCGGCGATATCGCCAACCCGCTGAATATCATCAGCGACAAGTTCAGCACGCGGCCGAGCAGCGGTTCCGGTGCGACGGGTGCGCTGAGCATCAACAAGTTCCTGCGCGGACGTCCGGGTTTCTTCGGAGGCGTCGAGTACCGATCGCCGTGGGACTGGCTGGTCCTCAAGGCCGAACTCGATGGCAACGACTACAAACATCAGCCGCAGAGCAACAATCAGCCGCAGCGGTGGCCGATCAACCTGGGCGCCGTATTCCGGGTCAACCGCAATGTCGACCTGACGCTCGGCTACGAGCGCGGCAAGGTGGCGACCGCCGCGATCAACCTGCACAGCAATCTGGCGACGCATGTCGATCCGCCCAAACTGAACGATCCGAAGCCGGAGGCCGTGGCGTTCGAGAGAACACCCGTGGCGGCTCCTCCGGAAGCGCCTGGTGACAGGGCGATGAGGGGAGCGGCCGATTCGGCATCTCCGGAAGCGACGCCGCCACCCTCGGGAGCCGTGTCACCGGGCGCTGAAGGCGGGGGCAACCTTACGGCGGACTCGTCGGCTCGTTCGCGACGTCCCCCCGATCAGGTCGACTGGCGCGAAGTGGCCAGGACCCTCAACGACAACGCAGGCATCAACGTCAGCAGCATCGGTCGTCGCGGCTCGGAGCTGGTCATTCATGGCCAGCAGGATCGCTTTTTCTATAACGCCGAGGGCGTCGGCCGCGCGACGCGCATCATCGATAACCGCGTCGACGGCAGCATCGACTGGCTGACCGTAAGGTCCGAACGCAATGGCCTGGCCACGGTGGACACCAGCGTCCATCGTCCTAAGTTCATCGAGCTGCTGGACAACCGGATCGACCTGCAGACGTTCCGTCGCAGCGTGGAGCAGGACCCGGTGACCGCGCAGGAAGAGGAGGTGCTCTACCGGGCGCCGCTCAAGCGCTTCTCCGGCGGCACCTCGCTCGGCTATCAGCAGAATCTCGGTGGTCCCGACGCTTTCGTTCTGTACCAGATCTACGGCGCCGCGTCGGGCACGTTCAACATCACGCGCAATCTGTGGGTGGACGGGGTGCTGGCGGTCAACATCGCCAACAACTACGACAAGTTCAAGTACGACGCGCCCAGCAATCTGCCACGGGTCCGCACCAATGTCCGGCAGTATCTGACCAGCTCGGATATCACCATGCCGAACTTCCAGGTCACGGGCACGCACAAGCTGGGCGAGGACCTTTACGGCCTGGCGTACGCGGGCATGCTCGAAAGCATGTACGGCGGCGCCGGTGGCGAAGTCTTGTACCGTCCGTTCGGTCAGCACTGGGCCTTCGGAGCGGACCTCAACTGGGTCAAGTCACGCGGTTTCGATCAGGATTTCTCCTTCCGCCGCTACCACGTGATTACGGGGCAGGCGACCGGGTACCTCGATACCGGATTCCATAACGTGACGCTCGCCGTGAGCGTGGGCCGTTACCTTGCCGGCGACTGGGGTACGACGGTCGACGTGTCACGCCAGTTCGCCAATGGGGCACGCATGGGCGCGTACGCCACGATTACCAACAAGTCGGGCAGCGCGGGCTACGGCGAAGGCAGCTTCGACAAGGGCATCTATGTGTCCATTCCGTTCGACATGCTGCTGCCGCGGTCGTCGCGCAGCCGGGCCACGTTGCTGTGGGAGCCCTTGCAGCGCGATGGCGGAGCGCGTCTCAACAAGCGCTACACGCTTTACACGATGACCAACGATCTCGACAGCGATCTGTTCGACAAGAACCTCAACAAGATCGGCGACTGACCGTTATTTCAGCTGCAAAAAAAAGCCGCGCCCCTTTCAGGGCGCGGCTTTCTTATGTCGCTGAAGCCCTGCTTCAGCGCTTTAGCGTTGTAGCGAACGCCCGCGGCCGATGCCGTAATAAGCGATACCCGCTTCTTCGACCATCACCGGGTCGTAGAGATTGCGCCCATCGAAGATCGCCGGCGTCTTCAGTGCCGCCCTGATCCGTGCGAAGTCCGGACTACGGAAGGCTTTCCACTCGGTGACCAGCGCCAACACATCGGCCCCATTGAGTGCGTCGTATGCGCTGTCGCACAGCACGAGATCGTCGCCGCGATCGCCGTAGATACGCGTGGTTTCCTCCCTGGCCTCAGGGTCGAAGGCGCGGACTTTTGCGCCCGCTTCCCACAGGGCCTCGATCAGGCGGCGGCTCGGCGCTTCGCGCATGTCATCGGTATTGGGTTTGAACGCCAGACCCCACAAGGCGACGGTCTTGCCTTTGACGTCACCGTCGAAGTGACGCTGGATCTGCGCGAACAGCCGGGTTTTCTGGTCGGCATTCACCGCTTCGACCATGCTGAGCAGGCGCGCGTCGTAACCGTGACCGCGAGCGATCCGCTCCAGTGCCTGTACATCCTTGGGGAAGCAGGAGCCGCCATAACCGGCACCGGGATAGATGAAGTGGTAGCCGATACGCGGATCCGCGCCGATGCCCTGGCGGACCAGTTCGACGTCGGCACCGACACGCTCGGCGATGTTCGCGATTTCGTTCATGAAGCTGATCTTGGTCGCGAGCATCGCGTTGGCCGCATACTTGGTCAGCTCCGCGGAGCGCTCATCCATCACTACCATGCGGTCATGGTTGCGGTTGAACGGCGCGTACAGCTTGCGCAGGCGCGCCACGGCGCGCTCGCTGGACGAGCCGACCACGATGCGGTCCGGGCGCAGGCAGTCTTCGACCGCATCGCCTTCCTTCAGGAACTCCGGGTTGGAGACCACGTCGAAGTCGACCTTCGCATCGCGCTCTCTGAGGACTTCGGCGATCGTGGTCCTCACGCGGTCAGCCGTACCCACGGGTACGGTGGATTTGTTCACGACCACCGCGTAGCCATCGATATGCTTGCCGATGGTGCGGGCAACGCTCAATACGTACTTCATATCGGCGCTGCCATCTTCATCGGGTGGCGTACCCACCGCGATGAAAATCAGCTCGCCGTGCGCGATAGCCGGTTCCGGATCGGTCGTGAAATCGAGCTGCCCGGAAGCATAGTTACGCTTGACGATCGGCTCGAGGCCGGGCTCGTAGATCGGAATGACGCCGTTGCGAAGCCCTTCCACCTTGGCCTCGTCGACATCCACGCACACCACGTGATTGCCCATTTCCGCAAGGCAAGCACCGGTGACCAGTCCCACGTACCCCGTGCCGAAAATAGTGACCTTCATCGATGTCGCCTGTTAGCTCGTAAAAGTGAAGCGGAACGCGATCAGAGCTAGAGCTGGCTGTCGCGATCCAGGTTGTATTGCGTCGTGGCGGCATTGCTGATCAGGCCCGAGAGCGGCAGCAGCTGGCTGATGAAGCGGTTCCAGCGCGTAATTCCAGCGGGCCCGACGAAAATGACGTCGCCCGGTTTGACTGAGAACTGCGACGCGACGGCGAAGGAAGCCGGGGAGGTGTTGTCCAGCTGGAAAATCGTCGCCGGCGCCTTCTCCATGTCTTCGACGCCACGGATGACATAGACCGACTTGCCGTTCGCGCTGGTCTGGCTGAGACCGCCCGTACGGCCCAGGGCCTGGGTGAGGGTGAGATCGCTGGTCTTGAAGGAAATCGCCTGCGGCCTCAGCACTTCACCGATCACGTATGCCTCGTGACGGTCGTTATAAGGCAGGTAAACGCTGTCGCCGCCCTTCAGGTAGATGTCCTTGCCGCCGTCGCGCGAGCGCGACAGCGCGTCCAGGTCGATGTGGTATTCCCGGTTGTCACGCCGGAGCACGACATCCGACAGGTCGGCCAGCTGGGCATTGACGCCTGCCGTCCCGACCGCCTGGGCGAGCGTGAGCGGTGTCACGGTGATGTTCTGTGGATCGGTCCTGACGAAGGCCCCGCCCAGTGTGACCCGCTGGCTGGCGTAGCTGATGATGCTGATGTCGACCTGGGGCTTCTCGATGTACTTCGTCAGGCGGTCAGTGATGGCCTGGCGAAGTTCTTCCACCGTCATCCCACCGGCGTTGATCAACCCGACATAAGGATAAAAGAGCGTGCCGTCGGGCCGCACGAGTCGTCCATTGGCACCCGTCTGCTGCTGTGAACCGGCGGGGGAGGTGAGTTCCGGGTGCTCCCAGATCGTGATGTACAGCGAATCTCCCGGACCGATGCGATAGGGATCCGGCTGGTAGGAGATGAGACTGGGGTCGACGCCCCGCCCGGTGGCGGTGGCGCGGTCCATCGCGATCAGCTTGGGCGTAATCGGAACGAGCTGGTAGCGGCTTCCGGTCGCGCTTTCCTTGTCGTTCAACTCACCGGTCTTCATGTGCTGGCCGGGTGCCAGGACGCATGCATTCAATAGCAGGCACCCGGCCAGACCGAGAATCGGCAGGAACTTCATCGTGTACGGGATCCTTCAGTCGGAGCGCCAGGCGGCGATTGCTTAACGCCCCACTTAAACCGATCGAGCATTAATGGCTCGGGAACGTGAATGGACATTTAGACGTCCAGAACCTGAGTCGATGCCCGCTCAGCGCGTGCCTCCCGTGCCGCCGGTGCCTCCGGTTCCACCCGTGCCACCCGTACCGCCGGTGCCACCCGTACCGTCATTTCCGGTGCCGCTGGTGTTGTTGGCCGTCGCTCCGGTAGCAGCCGCCATCGCTGCGGTGCCTGGTCCGACACGGGCCGGTGCGAGCGACCCCTTCGATGCCTGACGTGCCTGGTTCGGATTGGCCACGCGGGGCTGTTGGCCGTTGTTTTGCGGGTTCCCGGGCGTGCCGGGCTGGGTTGTGGCACGTTGACTCTGGGCCCAGATCGGAGCCGCAACGGCAAGAATCGCGCAAGCAAAAAGCAGACGTCTCATGGTCGTCATCTCCAGTGGGTGAATCGATGCGTACACGCGTTGCAGACATTCATGAACGCGGTTTATTCGCGCAAACGCGGGATCCATTCACTGCCATATCGATGTTAAGTGCAAGGCAATCAGCTGAACGACAGAATGAGACGATTCTTTTTGTGACGCGAGCCGCAAATTAGGATATGTTGGATTGCCGCCAATTTTCTGGCGGTGCAGCATGAGTTGTCGAAAGACTCACACTGAGAAGTGTTGAATGACGGATTCCGGCGGAATGCCGGAGTCCATCTGAAACGTGTTGGGCCGTTGGAAGTCCTCGGACAGGGCAACCCGGTTCCACAGGGGGCACGTACCTGGGCAGTCCGCTAATCACGGCATTGTCGCGTCGGAAGAAGGTACCTGTCATGCAACTGACCAAATTCAATGCGTTAGTGGATCTTGAGCTCCGTGCGAGCGATCCCATCTGCGCAGTATCGGCCGGTTTCCTGGCCTATTACGTCCGATTCGACACGGTAGCGATGAACAGCGTCTATTCAGTGGCGCTCGTTATACTGTTGTTGTCGACGCTCAGCGCATCGGCCGCATTCCGAGTTTATGACCAGCCCATCGGTGAGCGACCCGTCGGTCAATATTGCCGCATCGCAGCATCGTGGTCTGTCGCCTTCGCTGCGCTCATCGCGCTCGGCTATCTGCTCAAGGTCAGCGATTTGTACTCGCGTGGCTGGGTATCGCTGACGTTTATACTGGGCCTGTCATTCATGGCGCTGGTGCGAGTCGTCGCCCATCGCGCCACGCACCGTCTTCGCGAACGCGGCGTGGGCATCAGTCGGTGCCTGTTGATCGGTGCGACCGATTCCGGACTGCACATGATCGATCAGGTCGAGTCCAACCCGGCACTCGGCATGAAGATCACCGCGTATGTCCGCACCAGTTACGACAACGGCGTGCCAAGTGGCGTGCCACTGGCGGGTGCGTTGCTCGACCTGGACAAAGTGCTGGCCTCGGGCGAGTGGGACCAGGTTCTCGTCGCGCTGCCGGTCAGCGCCAACCGCGCGATCAACTACGTGCTCGATCGTATGGACCAGCACGTCATGACGGTGAAGTTCGTACCGGACATGCTGGGTCGCCAGCTGATCAACCATCGCATGGAGGACGTGGCGGGCGTGCCGCTCGTCACGTTGCGTGAGAGCCCGCTGTTGGGCAACGCCTGGTTGCTCAAGGACATCGAGGATCGCCTGATCGCCGGCGCGATCCTGCTGATGATCTCGCCGCTGATGGTCGCGCTTGCGATCGGCGTCAAGCTGTCCAGTCCCGGTCCCGTCCTGTATCGCCAGCGTCGTGTTGGCCTGGACGGCAAAGAGTTCGAAATGCTGAAGTTCCGCTCGATGCCTGTGGACATGGAGAAGAACAAGGCCGTGCAGTGGGGCAATGCGTCGGCCAAGACGGTCACCCGCTTCGGCCGCTTCATTCGCGGCACCAGCCTGGACGAGCTCCCGCAGTTCCTCAACGTGCTCCGCGGCGACATGTCCATCGTGGGTCCGCGCCCCGAGCGTCCGATGTTCGTCGAGAAGTTCAAGGGCGAGATCGCGGGCTACATGCACAAGCACATGGTCAAGGCCGGTATCACCGGCTGGGCGCAGATCAACGGCTGGCGTGGCGACACCGATCTGGTCAAGCGCATCGAGCACGACCTTTATTACATCAACCACTGGTCGGTCGCGTTCGATCTTCGCATCATCTTCCTCACGATCTTCAAGGGGTTTGTGCATAGCGAAGGCGGCAGCGCCTCCCCGTCACCCGGAAACGCGGCGCTGCCGACACCCTCAGCCGCGGTCGAAGAGTCGCGCTGAACCAGCACTCCATCCACGAAAACCGGGAATATCGCTTGAAGCTTCTGATCTGTGGCGGTGCGGGCTATGTGGGCTCGCACATGGTGCGTTACCTGCTAGCCAACCAGCATGAGGTGGTGGTCTACGACAATCTGTCGACAGGCCACCGTCAGGCGGTCCCCAGGGGCGTGACGTTCGCCCATGGCGATATCGGCGATGCGGCGCGGCTGGCTCGCGTCTTCGCGACGCATCGTTTCGATGCGGTGATCCACTTCTGCGCGCGGTCGCTGGTGGGCGAGTCGGTGGTCGATCCGTACGCCTACTACCGGAACAACGTGGCCAATACGCTGGTCCTTCTTTCCGCCATGAACGAGGCGGGTGTCCAGCGGTTGGTGTTCTCGTCGACGGCGGCGGTATTCGGCAATCCCCACGCGGAGCACATCGACGAGGGTCACTCCACGGCGCCGATCAATCCGTACGGCCAGAGCAAGCTGATGATCGAGCACGTGCTCGAGGATGCGGCCCGCGCGTACGGACTGAGGTCGGTCGCGTTGCGCTATTTCAACGCGGCCGGTGCGGATCCCGACGGTTCCATCGGCGAGGCGCACGATCCCGAGACCCATCTGATTCCCAACGTCCTGAAGGCGGTGCTGGGGCAGGGCGCGGCGCTGAAGGTGTTCGGCGACGACTACGACACCCGCGACGGGACCTGCGTCCGTGACTACGTTCACGTCAACGACCTGGCGTCGGCTCACTTGCTCGCCATCGACTACCTTGCCACCCATGAAGGCGCATTCCGCTTCAACCTGGGCAATGGCGAAGGCTTCAGCGTACGGGAGGTCATCGCCGCGGCCGAGCGCGTAACCGGCAAGCCGGTGCCGCACGAGATCGCGCCACGTCGCGCCGGCGATCCGGCGACCCTGGTCGCATCCAGTGAACTGGCGCGGCTCGAGCTAGGGTGGGAGCCACGCATTACGCGCCTCGACGACATCCTCGCCAGCGCGTGGCGCTGGCATCTCGACCCCGGCTTCGGCTGATGCAGGCGCGGCCCAGGGTACAGCTCGATTTCATCGATGCCCTGCGTGGTGTCGCCATTATCGGTGTGCTGCTGAGCCATGCGCAGCGCAATGTCGAGATGTACCAGGCCATGGGGCACCAGGCGAGCATGTCGGGATGGCTGAGTCGCTATGCCGCCCAGGGCGCGCGTGGAGTGCAGCTGTTCTTCGTGGTCAGCGCGCTCACGTTGTTCCTGTCCGCCGGTAAGCGTGGCGGCGAGTCGCATGAGTGGCTGAACTTCTACATCCGCCGTTTTTTCCGTATCGCACCGATGTTTTACATCGCGTTTGGCGTTTACTGTCTGGCACCGGTGGTCATGAAAGGTCAGGCGCTGCCGCCGCCGGGAACGCTGCTGGGTACGCTCGGCTTCATTAACGGATGGAACCCCGCGTGGCTTCTGGGCGCGAACGATGTGGTCCCCGGCGGCTGGTCGATCGGCGTGGAGATGTCGTTCTACATCGTCTTCCCGCTGGTATTTCTTGCGCTTCGCGATTTCCCCAAAGCCTTCGCCGCACTTTGCGTCATCCTGCTCATCGATGTTCTGACCTGGCCCGCGCTCGTCGCCCATCCGCCGATCGCCGATGGCGAGCTTTGGGAGCGCTTTGTCTTTGTCTGGCTACCCAACCAGCTGCCGATCTTCCTGTGCGGCATCTGCGCGTACTTTATCCTGTTCGGACAGACCGGCGCACTGACGCGCTTCTTCCACGAGGGGGATCGGCGTGCCAACGCGGCGCTGTTCGCGCTGGGCGTCCTCACACTTCTGGTCGTCCCGCAGCTGACCGACGATCCGCGGGCCGTCTTTCTGTACGGCCTGGCTTTCGGCCTGATCACGCTGTGCCTCTACCGTCAGCCGTATCGCTGGCTGGTGACCGTGCCGATGAGGCATATAGGCAAGATCAGCTTCAGCGGTTACCTGGTGCATTTCTTCATGCTGCAGGTGGCCCGCAAGCTGCTGGCGAGGGTGCATGCCGGCGATCACCTGAGTCCGGACATGTATTTCGGCGCCACGGTCGTCGTCGCTCTGGCGGGGACGGTGGTGCTCGCCACCATCACCTATCACCTCGTGGAGGTGCCGGGTCAGGCGCTCGGAAAGCGCCTGATTCAGCGGCTGGCGGCCCGCCGCGCACCCGCGCCGGACCGGACCACCATACAGCGGACCTGAACCTAGGCGGTCAGCTTGCCGATCAGCTCCAGCGCGTTGGGTACCGGCTTGCCGTTGGCAAAGCAGGCCTTGACCAGCGCGTTGACCTGAGCGAGCGAGGGCCGGTGCTCCCGGAAGCGCGCGAGCATACCCGTGTCGGCACGCGCGGTGCGGAGCTGGCTGGCCGACGCCGTGACATCCCTGTCCGCAAAGACGGCGTTGTCGCCGAGCTTCGTCTGGGTGGCTTTGCTCATGTCGATGCCCGGGGCTTGCGGCGACACCACGATGTTGTCGTGGATCGCCGTGTCGTCGGGCACCCCTTTCCAGCTGGTCGCCTTGAAGACGGTAACTTCGGCGCCGGCGATCGGCTTTTCGGGAATGATGATGATGTTGTTGTAGATCTGGCTGCCCGCCACGGGGCCCGAGATCCTCAGCGACGCGCTGTCGGTCTTGCGCAGGGCATCGTTGATGCTGACGTTGAAACGCACGATCGTACCGGTGTTGCCGACGTCGGACGCGTTGCGGCCATCGTTGCAGACCAGCGCCATGCCACCGATATTGTCGTGGCTGTAGTTGTACTGGATCACCGTGCCACGGCAGTTGAAGTCCGCGTCGTACGCCTGGCCGTCGGCATACGCCTTATGGTCGCTGACTTCGTTGTACTGGATCAGCGTGTTGTCGCTGTCGAACGGCCAGATGCCCGCGGCCGCTTCACCACGGGGAAGGGCGCCACACCGACTCACCGTGTTGCGCTCGACCAGCGCGCCATCGCAGCCTTTCACCAGAATGCAGTCGCCGGGGACGCCGCTGATGCGGTTACCGCGCACCACCACACCGGTGGCCAGCCCGGCCTTGCGGCTGCCGGCGCCGAGGAACAGGATGCCGTCCCGTGCCGTGCGCTCGATCGTGTTGTCGGTGATGGACAGGTCCTGGTAGCGCGTGGGCTTGTCTTTCGTCTTTGCCTGGACGAGGATCGCGCTGCCACCGCCGTCCTTCTTGACCGGCGTGCCGTTCACATCGTGGATGTGCAGACCTTGCAGGACGATACCGTGGGCGATGCCGAAGTCCTCGTGATAGAGGTGCACCGCAGTGCGCCGCGGTGCCATCTGCGGTCCCTTGTTCGAAATCTCCAGATTGCGCACCGTCCAGTATTCGACATTCTGAAGGCGCACGGTCGACGGGGCGCTACCGTCCGCATGCAGATGCGGCAGCGCTCCCTCGCCATAGGCATCGACGACGACGGGTGCGTTCGCGCTACCGGAGCCCCTCGGCAGGAAGGCCCCCGGGTAGTCACTCCCACGCCTGAACAGGATGCGGTCGCCCGGCCCGAAGCGGGTTTTGTTCAGTCGGTCGAGACTACGCCAGGCCTGCGTGGCGCTGCTCCCGTCGTGTCCGTCGTTACCCCCGCCGCCATCCACGTAGTAAGTCTTACCGGTGCCCGCGCCAGCGGCGCGAAGCGAGGTCAGGGGCAGAACGGCGATCGCGCCTGCGGCCCATACGGACTGACGAAGAAAACTGCGACGGTGCATGGTGACGTCTCCGGTATCAGCGGCGCTCGCTCAGCGAGTATCGGTACACGCCGCCATGCTTTTTCAGCATGTAGGCGAAGCCGGCGAGGTGCTTGATGGTGAGGCGGGAGAACTTGCGTGTTCGACGCTTGTAGTCGTGCACGACGGAGATCTTCCGGCTGTAGTAGTTGCGCAGGCCCAGCTTGCGGGTGCGCACGCAGAACTCGGCGTCTTCCGGACCGAAGAAGATCCGGTCGTCATAACCCATCAGCAAGGCGGCGACCTTCTTGGTGAACGTCTGGTTGGCGCCGAGGACGTAGTCGACTTCGAGCGGATCGTTGCTGTCGTCGAAGGTGGTGTCCACCATGAGGTGGCGGTCCAGTTCGCGCTGCACGAAGCCGAGCTTACGGGTGGCCGCAATACGCGCCGCGATGGGCTGATAGAAACGGGGGAAGCGGCGGGTGGAGTCCTGCCGGGTGCGGTCCACATTCAGCAGTTCGAAACCGACCACGCCCGCATCGGGATGCGACTGGAAGAATTCATCGACGATGGTGCCCGGATCGCCGGTCAGGAAGATCGTGTCGTTATCCAGCGTCATGCAGTATTTGCCGCGCGCGAGGAACAGCCCCCGGTTACGTGCGGGGCCGACGCCGTAATTGCTGTCGAGCGGAAAATAACGGATCTGGGGCAGCGTGGCCACGAATTCGGCGCTGCCATCGCGTGAGCCGTTGTCCACGACGATCACTTCGTCGCGGCTGAAATCCACCTTGTCCATCAGGGAGTGGAGGCAGCGCTCCAGGTTCCCGAGTTCGTTCCAGGTGATGATGATGATCGACAGGCGCACATCGGCCTCGCTCATGACGGTGCTCCAACGTTGGGCGGGGTGAAGGACGATGGGGTGATGACCGCGTTGGCCTTCACCACGTAGTTGTCGGGGATGACCACGGGCCCGAAGATGCAGGCCCCCGTGCCGATGGTCACGTTGTTGCCGATGGTGGGCGTACCGTCGCCGGGGAAGCGGTTGCCAAGGCACACGCGCGCGTAGATCGTGCAGTTGGACCCGATCGTGCTCTTGCCGTTGATGATGATGCCGAACGCGTGGTAGATCACCAGACCCGGACCGATCGTCGCGGTGGTCGGCACATAGCACTTGGACATGAATTCCGCGATCTTCTCGAAGACGCGGAACGGCGTGTGCAGCACCGTGCCCCGGGTGCCGGAGATCAGGCGATAGGTCAGGATCACCCAGAACGACTGGTCGAGCATCCACCAGACCAGGCCACGGTAGCCGGGCAGCGACTTCAGGCGGCGTACGTCGGCGCGAAAATCATCAAGCATGGTTCGAATCCGGAGCGGGCAGGGTGTCGCGATGCTTCAGTACGTTGGCGCGGATCTTCATTCGCTCCTTCGCTTCCTCACGCAGGCGAATCTTGCGCAGGTCGTGGCGGGCGTAGAACATGCCGACGAAAAACCAGAAGTAGGCCTCGTAACCGCTGAACTCGATGAAGGCCAGCATCAGGTAGCACAGCAGGAAGAACTTGATGTTGCGCTGCTGGCCCTCCGTACGCGTGAACAGGATCTGTGCCGCCATCAGCAGGAAGAGCAGCAACGACTGCACGCCGCCTTCCAGAAGGAACTGGAGGTAGATGTTGTGAACGTTGTTCTCGACGAAGGTGAGGCCGGACAGCTGCTCCATCACCGGCACGCCGTTGCCGACGCCGTAACCGAGAATGTTCTGGTGCAGGGCGGTGCCCGCGGTGGTCCACAGCGCCAGGCGGCCGACGTTCTTGTGCGCGAGCTGGGTCTCGGCGTTGAGGTTGAAGCGGTCCAGCACGGGGATGTCGATCACCGACGACAGCACCAGGCCGACGAGCAGCACGCCCATCGCGATGCCGAAGAAGTTGAAGAAGTAATAGTGGCGGGATTTGCGTGCACGCCAGCAGGCGATGCCGATCGACACGGCGGCACCCACCAGCCCCGCTCGCGACAGCATCATGCCGCTGGTCAGCAGCGCGATGCCCGCCGCGATCGGATAAACACGGGTGCCAAGCAACAGAATGGAAAGCAGGGCAAGCAGGCTTGCCTCGATGTTGCGGCCACCGGTCGACATGTACAGGATGCTCGACGCGCCCTCGGTACGCGCATAGACCGCGCCCAGGCTGCCGGCGTAGACCAGATCGCGAAGGACGACGAAGGTCAGGCAGCAGCCCAGCATCCAGATGAAGATCTTGCGCAGCTCGATATCCTGCAGCTTGCGCCCGAAGACCACGCCGAGGAAATACGACGCCGCCACGAACAGGATCAGCGTGGAACGGACGCCGCCGCCATAGGTCGCGGAGGCGGCGATAGCCGTCGCCGTCATCGTGGCGATAAACGCCGTGGCCGGGTTGAGCTTGAGGTAGCGTGCCGCCGGGATGTACAGCACCGGCATGAGCAGCAACAGGAGGTGGTAGACGTTGACGTGCGATTTGCTGGTGGTGCTGTGCCCCAGCGGAATCTGCACGAACAGCATCGCCAGCAATACGATGGCGGCGCCGCGCGTCTTGTTGATCGCCAATGCCATGCCGGTCAGCCGATCGCCACGCCGAAGAACTTGTGCAGCAACACTTTCAGCGTCGACTTGTAGCCGCCGACGGAGATGTTCCGGGCGATGTCGCCCAGGGGCGGTCGCTGCTTGTTCATGACGTACTGGATGTTCCGGTGGTTACGCCGTTGATCGGCGCTCATCAGCCGGGTGTGCTTGGCGATGAAACGCTCGCTGCCCTCGGCGCGCTTGGTCGAGTTGCGAATTCGGGCGCGCGACCGGTCATCGTCGACGAACGACAGCAGCTGACGTGTGCGCAGCGCGGGACCGAAACGCTCGGCCAGGCGGATCCACATATCGTAGTCCTGCCATGAGGGCATCGCTTCGTCGAAACCGCCGAGTTCGCGCATGCGCGACAACTCGGTCAGAACCTGGTTGCCGGCGAGATTGGCGTAGAGCAGGGCGGACAGCGTGATCGGCTCGACCTTACCCAGTTCCGCCTGGCTGTACTGACGATCGCGCAGCGCCGCGATCTGGGCGTCGCTCTGGAAATAGCGGAACCGGCTGCAGACGAACGACACCTTGTTGCGCCGGTACAGGTCGACCAGGCATTCGATCCGCTGCGGATGAAACAGGTCGTCGTCGTCCAGTCCGGTGACATAGGTGCCGGAAGCCTGCTCCATGCACCGGTTACGCGCGCGGCAGGCGCCCTGCGGCGTCTCGTTGCGAAGATAGGTGAACTTGCCGGGGTAGCGCTGAATGTAGTCGGCGACGACCTCGGCCGTATCGTCGGTTGAGGCCTCGTCACAAATCAGAATCTCGATCTCGGGGTAGCTCTGGGCCAGCACCGAGTCGACGGCCCGGCGAAGCAGCGCCGAACGATTGCGGGTAGGAATGTAAACGCTCACCAGCGCCATGGCGTCATCGCTCCTCGTCTGCATTGCATCGGTCGTCGTACTCATGCGCTCACCGCCTGGATCTGTTTGTCCAGCAAGGTGTGCCGGCTACGCCAGATCACCCACACCAGCGGCGGCGTGGCGATGGCGAAGCGCACCGCGCTGGCCATCCAGCCATCGCCCGGGTAAACCAAGACCGCGAGCATGAGAAACGCATAGGGTACGAAGCTCTCGATCGTCCACGCGTTGAAGAACTCGCGTGCGGTGATCCGGATCAGTTTCGACGAGAAGAAGTAATACGAAAACACGGTGGCCAGGATCTGGCTGATGGCCAGCGCCACCGCCATGATTTCCAGCGACCGGGACGCCGCGCCGGCGAGGCTCACCGCCAGCGTGATGCCGCAGATCTTCAGGTTCCAGCCGAACTCGATGTCCGACCGGCCCTGGCTCTGGCTCAGGGCGCCGATCAGGGAGCCAAGCGGGCGCAGCATGCCGAACAGCAGCATCAGCGGAATGAGCTGGGCCACGCCGTCGTAGCGATGGCCGTACAGGATCGACACCGCCGGTGGCGCGAACACGGCAAGCATGATGAAGACCACCGCGCTGAAGATCGCGACACCGCGCAGGCCGACGAGGTAGATGCGACGCAGCGCTTCGGGATCGTGCTGCAAGGTCGCCAGTCGCGGCAACGCCAGACGCCCCGCTACCGGCATGATCAGCTTGGTCGGCTGCAGGACCAGTTCCTTTGCCAGCGAATACACGCCGAGCGACGCCAGGCCGAGAAACTTGCCCAGGATGATCTGGTCGGCCTGACTGCGCAGCTGGTTGATCACCTGCGACCCGAGCTGGAAGGCGCCATAGCGGAACGCCTCCCGCATGATGCCCCGGTCGAACCCGCGACCCGGGTGCCAGTCAGGCTCCGACACGGCCAGGAAGCAGCCCAGCCGGACGAGGCTGTTGACGATCATGGCGTACACGGCGGCTTCGATGGACGCATGGAAGACCAGCACCATGACCAGCAGCGTGGCCAGACCCGAGAGGCGTCCGATCACTTCGATGCGGGCCAGTCTCGGCAGCTGGAAGGCCTTGATCAGGCTGGCCTGATACTGCGCGGCCACCCCCAGCAGCACGAAGTTGATCGTCGACAGACGCATCAGCTGGCCGAGGACCTCGGACTGATAGAAGTACGCCACGGCGTAGGACACGAAGAAGAGCACGGCGGCGGAGACAAGGCCGAGGCCCACGCTGATCATGAAAAGCGAGGTGCGCTCTTCACGGTTGATGTTCTGGCGGTGGATGAGGTAGCTGCTCAGGCCCATGTCCTGCAGCAACGTGGCGATCGCATTGACCACGTTGACGATCGCCAGCGCACCGAGCATGCGTGCGTCGACGTGATGAGCCAGCACCGCGATCTGCAACAGCTGGCTGGCGGCGCTGATGACGGTGGACCCGGCGGTCCAGATGGCGTCGCGTTTGGCGGAAGCCATCGTCAGTCCTCCAGGGCCAGCTGCGCGGCGAGCTGGTCGTGCAGACGGCTCTGGTTGAACCGGGCTTCCACCGTTTCACGTGCGTGGCGCGCGATGGCCGGGAGGTCGTAGTCGCCGTTCTGAATGCGCGCCAGCTTGTCTGCCAGCGCTCCGGCATCGCGCTCGGGAACCAGCCACCCAGAATAGCCGTCTTCGATCAGTTCGGGAATCCCGCTATGCACGGTCGACAGACAAGGCACGCCACTGGCCATGGCTTCCATCAGCGAGACAGGGATGCCCTCCTGATCGCCGTCGGTCGCGGTGACGCTGGGCAGGGCGAAGATGTCCGCATCGCGCAACGCGGTCTGTACGAAGCTCTTGTCGCGCCGGCCCAGGATATGAATGTGGTCGCCCATGCCTTCATCGGCGACGAAGCGCTCCAGGGTCGCCTGAAGGGGGCCGTCGCCGATCACGTTCAGTTCGACAGGTACGCCGCGACGGGCCAGCTCGGCCACGGCCTGGCACAGGTAGAGCACGCCCTTTTTCTCGACGAGACGGGCGACGCTGACCACGCGCAGCGGGCGGGTTCCGGCCGACGACACATCGCCCGGCGACACGTAACGGAAGCTGTTCAGATCCACGCCCATCCGGTGTACCTGGATCTTTTCCGGCGCGCAGCCCATCGCCTCGAGCTTGTGACTCCAGCGCGTGCTGATTGGCATCATGCGTTCGCCCTGCACGAACAGGCGACGGTAATCGTCGGCATGGCGGGCAAGCACGCTGTGCTGTGAAAGGTCGAAGCCGTGAAACACCGTGTGAATCGGACCCTCGATCAGACCGAGGGCGCGCAGGTTGGCTGCCAGGACGCCGGTAGGACCGAAGTGGGCGATGATCGCCTTTGCCTTCAGCGGCTCCCTGATCCGGCGCACGGCACCGGCCAGCACGAGGCTCTTCGCCGCGTGACCGTAGAGTCGTACGGAAAGTGCCTTGCGCACGCGCGCGCTCGGCAGTCCGGGAAGCACCTGACGCAGGCGGCGCAGCAGGATCTGCCAGTGCTTCGACGCGCTGGCGGAATGATCGAAGATGAACGTCGTCCGTTCCATCAACCCCCGCGTGGCGACGATGTCACCGGGTGCGGGCTGCGGTCCCCGGCTGATCGCCAGGATGCGCACGTCGAAGCCGCGGTCGAGCAGGCCGACGATCTGGTCGATGACGAAGGTTTCCGAATACTTGGGAAACTCCGGGAGGACGAACAGGATCGGCATGGTCAGGCTCCGATCCCCAGCGTCGCCAGTACCGACTCACGGGCGAACGCCTTCTCGCGGGCGACGGCCGTGGCGACGCGTGGCCGCAAGGTCTCGTCCTGCAGCAACGCGAGCACCTTCGTGCGCAGGCTGCCGTCGAGCAGGGCTTTGACGGGAATGGCCAGGTCGTCCACACCGAGACGCTTCATGATGCCTTCGGACTTGTGCTCGTAATTGAGCGCCACGGACGGCGTACCGAAGTTCATCGACATGATCGCGCTGTGCAGCCGCGTGCCGATGGTGAGCACGCAGGTGGCGAGGCGGCGACCGATCTCGACATCGTTGAGCTCGTTCATCTCGACATGGAAGGACTCCGGATGGCGCAGGCGCGCGCGCACCTTGAGGGCGACCATGCGGTCGTCCTTGGGGTAGCCGTCGATCGCCGTGCAGGTGGAGTAGGCGACGACGCGGTAGCCCGCTTCGATTACGGCATCCAGCAGCTCAGCGAACGCCGTCTCGTACTCGGCCTGCGTCACGCCCAGACGCTTGTCGAACGGGGCCAGCTCACGGAAGGTCACGGCCACCGTCGGCTGCGCGGTATTGACGGGCTCGTTGACCCCCGGATTGACCAGCCACGCGGTATCCGACGTCCAGCGCACCTTGTCCTGCGGGATGCGCCCCTCGGTCATATAGCGCGCGCTGACTTCCTCACGCAGGGCGACCGCGTTGACCCGGGTCATGACGTCTTCGGAGATCTGCCGGAAGAACGGCTGCTGAAAGGGCCCGACGCTGTGGCCGATCATGTAGACCGGACGGCCCGCCAGCAGGGCGCAGATGGACTGGTCGTACTGCGTGGGACCGTACAAGTCCACGAAGAACGAACCGCCGACCTGAATGACCAGATCGTACCCTTTCATCCACTCGATGGTCTCGCGATGGCGCTGGGGCAGCTTCACCCAGCGTGCCCACCAGCGTCCCATGAGATGCCCGTGCAGGATGCGCGGAACAAGCCGGCGCAGCACCTTCGGCCGCAGGCCACCGAAGCGCTTTTTCGCGGCTTCGTTGTAGTAGGCATTCAACGTGTCGGGCAACAACCGACGCCCGATAAGGTATTCGGAGCTGGTCGGGAAGCGGCTGGTCACATCGACCTTGCTCCCCGGCAGCGCCTCCGCCAGACATTCCAGAAGGCCGCGCAGAATGGCGCCGTCGCCCCGGTTGCCGCACGTGTGATTTCCGACGATCAGGATGCGCGACATAGTGCTCTTTTCATGCTGGGCCCCGTGGTAGCGGGGCGGTTCAAGCCGGATCGGCCTTGTATTTGTAGTACGCGTATTCGGAGTAGCCCGCCGTGCGCTTTTCCACCGCGTTGAAGATGGCACCCTTCAGCTCGACACCGTTCTGTTCGAAACGTTGCTTGGCCAGTGCCAGCTCGCGCTGCTTGTTGAGACCGAAACGCGCCACGAGCAGGCTGGTCCCGACGTGATGGCCAATCACCGCCGCATCGGTCACCGCCAGGATGGGCGGCGTATCGATGATGATGAGGTCGTAGGCGGGCACCACCGCCTCGATGAAGCGCGTGAAGTGCTGATGCATCAGCAGTTCGGACGGATTGGGCGGCACCTGGCCGCGGCTGATGAAGTCGACGTTCTCCGTCGGACCCTTCTGCACCACTTCCGCCAGTTCGGCCTTGCCGACCAGCAGATCGGACAGTCCGCGTCCCGTCTTGACGCCGAGCAACTGGTGCAGCGTGCCGCGGCGCATGTCACCGTCGACCAGCAGCACGCGCTGCCCCGCCTGGGCAATGACGGCCGCGAGGTTCGCCGAGACGAAGGTTTTACCGGCGAACGGACTGGAGCCGGTGATCATCAGAATGTTGTTCTTCGCTTCCAGCCGGGCGAAGTGCAGGCTGGTGCGCAGGCTGCGGATGGATTCGATCGCCAGATCGGCCGGGTCGCTGATGGCGAGCAGGGGGCCACGCGCGCCGTGCTTGTGCCGGGTGCGGATGGAACGCGCGCTCTGGCCGGAGCTGAGCGGCACCGACGCATAGACGGGCAGGCCGAGGTCTTCGATCAGCGCAGGGTCTTCGATGCCACGATTGAGGATCTGCTTGAGGAAGACAAAGGCCAGGGCGAGGAAGGCACCGAGGAACGTCGCGATGATGACGATCAGCGCCTTGCGCGGCTGCACGGGAACGTTGGGATCCACCGCCGCCTTGTCGACGATACGCACGTTGCCGACGGTGCCCGCGCGGGCGATGTCGAGCTGCTGCGCCTGATTGAGCAGGCTGGTGTACGTATTGCTGCTGACCTGGACGTCCCGGTTGAGCTTGAGCAGTTGCTGCTGGGTGTCGGGCAGGGCGCCGACCTCCTTCTGCATCTTGTCCTTCTGTGCCTGCAGCTGGCCCATCTGCTGCTGCAACGCCTTGTAGGCAGGGTGGTCATGCGTAAAGCGGCGATCGATGTCCGCTTCCTGCATGTGCAACTGCTGGATGTTGTTCTCAACACCGACGATCTGATCGAGCAGGCCCTTGGTCTGCATGCTCAGATCGACGGAGTGGGACTGTGTCTGGAAGGCATTCATCGCTGCCTGGGCCTTGTCCAGGTCCTGCCGCACCTTGGGCAGCTGGTCCTTGACGAACTGCAGCTGGCTGGCGGCTTCGGCGGAGTTCCGCTCGACGTTCTGCCGCACATAAGCGGTGGTGACGTGTTCCAGCACCTTCCGCGCCAGCTCCGGATCGGCGTTGTTATAGGTCAGCCCGATGATCCCGGAGTCGTTGCCCTGTTCGAGGGCGACGACATCGGTCTGCAGCTTGGTCGTGGTGGTCAGCGCGGGCTGCACGACGACGTCGAAGCGCGTCCCCGGGTTGGCTACCAGCTGGCGGATCTGCACCGTCACGCCCTTGCCGTTGATCAGCTGACCGACGGCGCCCTGCGCCACACGCTTGCCATCGTCGTCGTACAGGCTGAACTGGTGATTGTCTTCGGCGCGGAGCTCGAACTTGCCGCCCATGGTCGGATCGGGCAGATCGAGCTTGAAGATGTCGACGACCTCGCCGCCCCAGCCATAGCGACTGAGTCCGAAGCGAGGCTTGCCCAGCTGGCCGGGTTTATGCCCGCGGGAGAGGTAGTCACCGATCACCGGCATGCGCTGCGGTAACGCCTGCACGTTCAGTCGCATGTCGTCGACCGTCTGTCCGACGACCAGCCGCGACGTAATCAGCGCGATCTCGGTGACGGCCTGCGATGCGGTCGTGCCGAGCGATTGCGAAAGGTCGCTCAGCCCCGGAAGGCTCGGCGTCTTCTGCTCGACCTGCACCACGGCGGTGGCCTGATAGATAGGCGTCGCCAGCAGCGTATACAGCACACCGATCACGAAGAAACCCCCCGTGATTGCAACGATCAGCCACTTGTGATCGAGCAGCGTACCGAACAACGCGTTGAGATCGATGGTGTCGTCATCATGTGCCTGCTCAATCTTCGTCGTCATGCGGCCGCGTGTTTCCTGGAGATGAATTGGACGTCTAAGCGTTTATACCGGAGCGAGAATGAATGGGCCGAAAAGCAGACGGCCAGCCAACGTCCTGTATTTCCAGCGTTTTACGCACACATCTCCATGCACCGGCACACAGCTGGCGCATGACACACCCCCTTGGATGCGTAGGATGAAACCTCAGGCGGGCGTCGACGGGCGGCCGTTGGGGATGCCGATGTCGACGCCATTCGTTGAAAGAACGATGTCCTTCGCCTTCTTCGATGCCAATCGCGTACCACTGATCCGCGCCGAAGGACTTTCAGCTTAGACGGGGTCGCGTAGGCCTCAAAGTGAAAACCGCCAGTTTTGCGACCTGCGTCAAGGAACCATCGCTTATGGGGACGCTAGAACGCAAATACGTTATTAATTCGTTATATGCGTCCTGATGTATCTACACACACCACTAATGAATGGTTCATTCCGCAGTCACTAATTGCTGCACTGCATGGTCACCACTCTGATTTGTGCGTCGTGTATACGCGCTTATTCGGCAAGGTCGCTTCCGCATCGCAGCAACGCACACATGGCGATCTCCGCCCTAATGATGGCGCTCGGCCCGTCAGCGGCGCACACTCGGCGGCTAAGGGCGGTCCACCGGCCGCATCGGGAGCAGCTCATGCATGTCGTCGCGATGTTAACGGCGGGTCTATAGACCTTTTCCGGCGTAAGCGCGTCCGGGAAACCGCGGGCGCGGAACGCGAGCCGGCCTTACGAGCCGAACTCTTCAATGCCGAACAACTCGAGGCTTACGGCGCGCAACTCGCCGCCAGGCATCGTCTGGCTGCGCGCCGGCTTCCCGAATGGCTGCTTCCCCGTCTTGCCGACAACGAACGGGTGATCCTTGGGGCGTGTCGCGGCCTCATGGTGGCCGCACGTCGCGGGGAGAGCGCGACGCCCGCCGGCGAGTGGCTGCTGGACAACCTCTACCTGATCGAAGAGCACATCCGCAGCGCGAACAAGGATTTTCCCAAAGGGTACAGTCGCGAACTCGTCCAGCTCGATGGCGGCGCATCCCATGGTCTTCCCCGCGTCTACGACATCGCACTGGAAGTCATATCCCACGGCGATGGACGCGTCGACGCCGCTGGCCTGGCGCGTTTCCTCGATGCCTACCAGACCGTCGCGCCGCTCACTCTGGGCGAACTCTGGGCGGTGCCGATCATGCTGCGGCTCGCGCTGATCGAAAATCTGCGTCGCATCGCTGTCCGCGTCACCCAGGACCGCTCGCGTCGGCGACGCGCCACGCGCTGGGCGGATGCCATGACGCGCATGGCGGCCGACGATCCGAAGAATGTGGTGCTGGTGGTCGCCGACATGGCGCGCTCCGCCCCGGTGATGAGTGCACCGTTCGTGGCCGAGCTGGTGCGCCGGTTACAGGGGCAGGGGCCGGCACTGGCCATGCCGCTGGGCTGGGTCGAGCAGCGGCTCGCGGAATCGGGCCGCAGCATCGACTACCTCGTGCAAGCCGAATCGCAGCAGCAGGCGATGCACCAGGTGTCGGTCGGCAACAGCATCGGCAGCCTCCGCTCGCTGGCGACGGTGGACTGGCGCGACTTCGTCGAGCACGCGAGTCTGGTCGAGGCATCGCTTCGCGACGATCCCTCCGGCGTCTATCCCGCGATGGATTTCACCAGCCGGGATCGCTATCGCCATGCGGTGGAGCGCCTGGCGCGTTCGACACGTCGCAGCGAAGTGGATACCGCCCGTGCGGTGCACGCCGCATGCCTGGCGCAGGCGGCTGATGCCCACGATACGACCCGGCGGCACGTCGGTTTCTATCTGGTCGGCGCGGGGGCAACTGAGTTCGAGCGTGCGCTCGGCGCAAGCCGGGGCTGGAAAACACGGTGCGCTCGCGCCTTCACACGCGCACCGTTCGCGGTGTCGTTCACCGTGTTTCTCCTGCTCACTGCCGCGCTCACCGTTGGCCTGGTGGCGACGGCGGCGGTCGTTTCGGCGTCAGCCTGGTTGTGGATGCTGCTCGGCGCAGGGTGTCTGCTCGTTGCAAGCCAGCTCAGCCTGAGCCTTCTGAACCTCGGCGCGTCGCTGATCGCATCGCCCGATTACCTGCCTCGTATGGACTATGCGTCCGGCATGCCCGCGGCAGCGCGAACCATGGTCACCGTGCCGACCCTGCTCGGCAGTGTGGAGGACGTCGACGAGGTCGTCGATGCACTCGAGGTGCGTTTCCTCGCCAATCGCGACGATGCGCTGCATTTCGCCTTGCTCACCGACTTTCTGGATGCCGATCGGCCCGCGCTCCCGGACGATGAGGCGATCCTCGCGTACGCGGGACGTCGCGTGTCGGCACTGAATGCCCGGTATCCATCGGTGGCAGCGGACCGTTTCTATCTGTTTCATCGCCCCCGGGAATGGAGCGCGACGGAACGACGCTGGATGGGCGCCGACCGCAAACGCGGCAAGCTCGCCGCACTGAACCGGCTGTTGCGCGGCGAAGGCGCGGAACGCTTCGCGCTCATCGTCGGACGAATCGCGGATCTTCCCCCCGTCCGTTACGTCATCACGCTGGACACCGATACGCAGCTCCCGCGCGACGCCGCTCATCTGATGGTGGCGGCGATGGATCATCCGCTGAACCGCCCGGTGTTCGACGACGCGTCGAACACCGTGGTGTCGGGTTACGGCATTCTGCAGCCGCGCGTGGGTATCGCACTGCCGGCGCAGGCGCGCTCGGTCTATGCACGCCTGTACGGTGCGGATGCCGGTGTCGATCCGTATACGCGTGCCGTGTCCGATGTCTACCAGGACGTCTTCCACGAAGGCTCGTTCACGGGCAAGGGCATCTACGACATCGATGCCTTCGAGCGTGCACTGGCCGGGCGCCTCAAGGACGAACGCGTACTCAGTCACGATCTGATCGAGGGCTGTTTCGCGCGCTCGGGGCTGCTCAGCGACGTCCTCGTCTTCGAGGAGATTCCGGGGCGCTACGCGGATGACAGCGTGCGAAGGCACCGCTGGACCCGTGGCGACTGGCAGCTCTTGCCCTGGCTGATGCCGACGGTGCCCAGCGTTCATGGATGGGTTCGCAACGATCTGAGCAGCCTGTCGCGCTGGAAGATCTTCGACAACCTGCGCCGCAGCCTCGTGTCGCCGGCCGCCCTGGCCTTGCTGGTGGGCGGCTGGCTGTGGATCGGCCCCGTCGCTACGTGGACTATCGCAGTCCTGTCGATGCTGTTCGTGCCGGTTCTGCTCCACGTGCTGATGGACGTGATTCGCAAGCCACACGATGTGACCTGGCCGGTGCACGGCCGCGTCGCCCTGGACGCGGCGGGACAGCATGTGGCACGCCTGGGCCTGGCCGTCGCATGGCTGCCGCACGAAGCTCGCCTGAGCGTGGATGCGATCGCGAGAACGCTCTGGCGGGTGCTGGTGAGTCGGACGCATCTCCTCGAATGGCGATCGTCCGGCGAAGTGGAGCGACAGGGTCGCGGCACGCATACGATTCCGTGGCGCGCACTGTGGGCCGGTCCGGCCGTGGCGTTCGGCGTGACGGCGGCGCTCGTGGCCGTACGGCCGGCCGCGTTGCCCGTCGCGTTCCCGTTGCTCCTGCTCTGGCTGGCCTCGCCACCGTTCGCCTGGTGGGTCAGCCGCGCGCAGAGCGCGCAAGTCTATGCGCCTACGGACGCGGACCGGACGTTCCTGCGCCATCTCGCCCGCCGCACATGGGCTTTCTTTGAAACGTACATGGGCCCCGACGATCGCTGGCTGCCACCGGATAACGTGCAGATGATGCCGGCGCCCCGCGTCGCGAGGCGCACGTCGCCGACCAATATGGGCCTGGGGCTGCTTTCCGCCCTGTCCGCATACGATTTCGGTTATCTCGGGGCGGGCGCGCTGGTCGGACGTCTTGGCCACACGCTTGGCACGATGCGCGATCTCGAGCGATATCGCGGCCACTTCTACAACTGGTACGACACGGAGCACGGTACGCCGCTGCATCCGCTTTACGTGTCGAGCGTCGACAGCGGAAATCTTTCCGGCCATCTGCTTACGTTGCAGCGGGGGCTGCTGGCGATCGCGGACGCACCGGTTTTTTCGGTGGCGTCGATCGCCGGCCTGGCCGATAGCGTCGGAATCCTCGCGGAAGAGGCCGGCGGCGCGTGGCGAGCCGACCTTGACGACTGGTCGGGTCAGCTCGTTCAGGCGATGGGCAGCCCCCCCACGACGCCGACCGATGTGCTCGTCTTCGCCACCGCGCAGCGACACCGGCTGGACGGGCTCGTGGGTCGCCATGCGAACGAGGGCACGGAAGAGACGCGTTTCTGGCTGTCCCGGATCGCCGCGCAGTGCGACGATCTCCTGGACGAAGCCCAGGCATGGCATACCGACATCGTCGGTGACCGCATCGCGTCGCTGGCGGAGATCGCGGCCGACGCGAACGACCTGGCGCGCGGCGCGCGCGCAGCCACACGCCTGGACGCGATTACCTCGGCGGCGGCGCTGGCCGGCGACCTGGCCGTCATGGATCACGCCTTCCTCTATGACGAGAACCGCCGCCTGCTGTCGATCGGCTTCGATGTGGAACGCCGCGTGCTGGACAACTCGTTCTACGATCTGCTGGCCTCCGAAGCGCGACTCACGACGTTCGTCGCCATCGCGCAGGAGCAGATACCGCAGGAGAGCTGGTTCTCGCTGGGCCGCCTGCTGACGAATGCCGGCGGTCTGCCGGTGCTGCTGTCCTGGACAGGCTCGATGTTCGAGTACCTGATGCCCATGCTGGTCATGCCGACCTACGAAGGCAGCCTGCTCGAGCAGACCTGTCGTGCCGCGGTCGCGCGCCAGATCGAATACGGCAAGCAGCGCAACCTTCCGTGGGGAGTGTCCGAATCCGGATACAACGCCGTCGACGCGCAGCTCACCTACCAGTACCGGGCCTTCGGCGTGCCGGGTCTGGGTCTCAAACGTGGACTGGGTGACGACCTCGTCGTTGCCCCCTATGCGTCCGTGCTGGCCCTGATGGTCGCGCCGGCGGCAGCCACCGGCAATCTGCAGCGGCTGACCGCGGATGGCGTAGCCGGTCGGTTCGGCCTCTACGAAGCCGTCGATTACACGCCATCGCGCCTGCCGCCGGGACAGCACTCGGCGATCGTGCGGGAGTTCATGGCCCATCATCAGGGCATGTCGTTGCTGTCGATCGGGCATGTGCTGCTCGGACAGCCCATGCGCAAGCGCTTCGAAGCCGATCCGCGGGTCATGGCGACGAGCCTGTTGTTGCAGGAACGTGTGCCGCGCTCGGCATCGGAGTACCTGCACGCCGTCGGGCTGGGCGAGGGCGCGCCCGCACCCGCGACACCGGAAGCCCGGCTGCGCCTGTTTACCGATCCGGACCGTCCGCGGCCGGCGGTGCAACTGCTGTCCAATGGCCGTTATCACGTCATGGTCAGCAGCGCCGGTGGTGGGTACAGTCGACGCGACAGCATGGCGCTGACCCGTTGGCGCGAGGACATCACCCGCGACCGTCATGGCATGTTCTGTTACGTGCGCGATCCCGACTCGGGTGACGTGTGGTCGACGGCCTACCAGCCGGTCGCACGACAGACCGACCACTTCGAGGCCATTCTGGCCGAGTCGCGCGCGGAGTTCCGCGTACGTCAACGTGGCTTCGAGACCCATACGGAGATCGTCGTCTCGCCTGAGGACGATATGGAACTGCGGCGTACCCGCGTCACCAATCGCGGCCGCACGCGTCGTACGATCGAACTGACCAGCTATGCCGAAGTCGTGCTGGCCGATCCACGCGGTGACGCGGCCCATCCGGCCTTCAGCAAACTCTTCGTCACGACCGAGATCGTGCCCAGCCTGCAGGCACTCATCTGCACACGGCGTCCGCGCTCGGCGGATGAAGTCCCGCCATGGATGTGCCATCTGGTCGCGGTACACGATGCGGATGTCGATGCGATCTCGTATGAGACCGACCGCGCCCGCTTCATCGGGCGAGGCCGGACCACGGCTCAACCGGCCGCGCTGGACGCTGTCTGCGACACGTTGTCGGGAAGTCACGGCGCGGTGCTCGATCCGATCGTCGCCATCCGGGTACGGGTGACGCTCGATCCCGACCAGACGGCGACGCTCGACTTCGTCACCGGCGTCGCGGATGTGCGCGAGGGCTGCGTACGCCTGATCGAGAAGTATCGCGACCGGCACCTGTCCGACCGCGTCTTCGACCTCGCATGGACACGCAGCCAGGTGTTGCTGCGTCAGGCCAACTCGACGCTTGCCGACGCCCAGTTGTACGAGCACATGGCGACATCGATCCTCTATCCGAACCTTGCCCTGCGCGCCGAGCCGGGCCTGATCGCGGCAAACCGGCGCGGCCAGTCGGGGCTGTGGGGGCAAGCCGTGTCGGGCGACCTGCCGATCGTCCTGCTGCGCATCGCGGATATCGCGCGTCTGGATATCGCCCGCGATCTGATCCGCGCGGCCGCCTACTGGCGCCTCCGCGGTCTCATGGTCGACCTGGTGATCTGGAACGAGGACAGCACGGGGTACCGACAGACGTTGCACGACGCGCTGACCGGCCTGCTGGCCTCGGGCGCCGAAGCCAACCTTCTCGACCGCCCCGGCGGCGTCTACATCCGCGCGGCACAGCCCTTGTCCTTCGAGGATCGACTGGTGATGGAAGCCAGCGCCTCCATCGTGGTGGTGGACAGCCTGGGTTCCCTGCAGGAGCAGATGGAGCGTCACCGGCTGGGCGCTCACCCGGTCGCCGCGGAGCCGGCCAGCTGGCCGCGTCGTCCGGTCATCGAGCCGGTCGCCGCTTCGGCGCCGAAGGGCGCTTTCTCGGCCGACGGTACCGAGTACGTGATAACGCTGGCTCCCGGTGCGGTCACGCCCGCGCCCTGGTGCAATGTGCTTGCCAATCCGGACTTCGGCACGGTGATCTCCGAAAGCGGCAGCGCGTATACCTGGGCAGAGAACGCGCACGGTTGCCGACTGACGCCGTGGCAGAACGACCCGGTAGAGGACGCCTGCGGCGAGGCGATGTACCTGCGCGATGAAGCCACCGGTCATACGTGGTCGCCGACGCCGCTACCCATGCGTGGGGCGGGTGAATACACCACGCGGCACGGCTTCGGTTACACCGTGTTCGACCACGCGGAGGACACGGTTTCGTCGAGCCTGGCGGTGTTCGTCGCCATCGACGCGTCGGTGAAATTCCAGGTCCTGACTCTCACCAACGACGGTGACGAGTCACGGCGCCTGTCGATCACAGGTTACGTCGAATGGCTGCTGGGGGACGTGCGCGAGAGCAGCGCGATGCACGTGGTCACCGAGATCGATTCGATGACCGGCGCGCTGTTCGCACGGAATGCCTACAACAGCGACTGTCCGGGACGCGTCGCCTTCTTCGATGTCGAAGATCCCGACCGCGACGTGGGTGGCGACAGGACCGCCTTTCTCGGGCGCAATGGCCACGCGGGCGCGCCGCTGGGCATGCGCCGTCCGGGCTGGCATAACCGCGTCGGAGCGGGACTGGACCCCTGCGGCGTATTGCGCAGTTTCGTCGTCCTGGCGCCGGGCGAATCCCGTGACGTGATCTTCCGGCTCGGCATGGGCGCCAGCGAACCCGAGGCGCGTGCGCTGGTTCAGCGCTTCAGGCAGACCGGTTCGGCGACCGCCGCCCTTGCCGCCGTACGGCGCCACTGGAGCGACACCCTCGGCGCGGTCCAGGTCGCTACGCCCGACGGGTCGATCGACGTCTTCGCCAATGGCTGGCTGCTCTACCAGACCATCGCCAGTCGCCTCTGGGCCCGCAGCGGTTACTACCAGTCCGGCGGGGCCATCGGTTTCCGCGACCAGTTGCAGGACTCGATGGCGACGCAGCACGCGGCGCCGGCCATGGCCCGGGCGCAGTTGCTGATGTGCGCGGCGCATCAGTTCGTCGAGGGTGACGTGATGCACTGGTGGCATCCGCCCGGCGGTCGCGGCGTGCGTACGGGATGTTCGGACGATTACCTCTGGCTCCCTCTGGCCACCAGCCGCTACGTGCAGGCCAGCGGCGATACCGGGGTACTCGACGAGTCCGTCGAGTACATCGAAGGCCGTCCGCTGCGCCCTGGGGAAGAGTCCTATTACGATCAGCCCCGGCCTTCGGGCCAGCGGGCGTCGCTCTATGACCACTGCGTCCGGGCGCTCGAACACGCCGCGCCGCGTGGCGTCCACGGCCTGCCGCTGATGGGCAGCGGCGACTGGAACGACGGTATGAACAAGGTAGGCGAGGCCGGGCGGGGCGAAAGCGTCTGGCTCGGCTTCTTCCTCGTCCATGTGCTGCGCGAGTTCGCACAGGTGGCTCGTCAGCGCGGCGACGTGTCGTTCGCCGGGCAATGCGTCGCCGGGGCCGACACGCTGGCCGCATCCCTCGAAGCGAGCGCCTGGGACGGCGACTGGTACCGGCGCGCCTGGTTCGACGATGGCACCCCGCTGGGCTCCGCAGGCAACGACGAATGCCGGATCGATGCGATCGCACAGAGCTGGTCGGTCCTTTCGGACGTGGGCGGCGACGACCGGCGAGCACGTGCGATGGCGTCGCTGGACCGGCATCTGGTGCTCGACGATCCGGGCATGATCCGCCTGCTCGATCCGCCGTTCGACACGTCGGCCATGGATCCCGGTTACATCAAGGGCTACGTGCCCGGCGTGCGGGAAAACGGCGGCCAGTACACCCACGCCGCGGTCTGGGCCGCCATGGCCTTCGCGCACATGGGCAACCATGAGCGGGCGTGGGAACTGACGAGGATGATCCATCCTGCCAGTCACACCGGGGACGCCGCCGCGATCGGGCGCTACAAGATCGAACCGTACGTCATCGCCGCGGACGTCTATTCCGTCGCGCCGCACACGGGACGGGGCGGGTGGAGCTGGTACACCGGATCGGCGGGCTGGATGTACCGGCTGATCGTGGAGTCGTTACTGGGTATCCATCTCGACGGTGGCCGGTTGCGGATCGTGCCTCGCGTTCCGGCGGCCTGGCCGGGCTATACCGTGCGCTACCGCCACGGACGAGCGACCTACGTCATCGACCTGCGTCGTGCATACGAGGGTGAACCGGCGAGCCTCTTGCTGGACGGGGTGGCCTGTGGCGCAACCCTGGCCCTGAAAGATGACGGAGTCGAGCATCGGGTGCAGGTGATCTATGCGGGAGGGTAACGGTGGCGTAACGCGGCTACGCGCAGCGTCAGTGCAGCCGGGCGTACCGGCGGATCGGGAGATCACGCTCATGTCTCAGGAATCGAACGATCCGTCGCCCGCGCCCCAGCTGCGGGAAGACCGGATAGCCGCCTATAACGTGGCCGCCGCCACGCATCCCGAGGCCTGCGTCGTGCGCCGCGTGGATGCGTCCGGCGCTTGCGTGCCGGTCAAGGCGCCGCCGTCGGTCTCCGGGAACGCATCCGGGCAAACAACATTACCGCCAAAGGCGTAAGCAGCAGCGGGAGGTTGCTGCGCCCCGGCCACCAGAAGGCGAGAACGCCGGCCAGCACAGCCATGCACGGCATGGCCAGACTGCGTCGACGCAGCATGGCCACGGTTTCCGCGTCCACCGACGGGTCCAGATAAGGCGCACGCAGTGCCTTGCGGATCAACCGGTACTGCAACAGACCGGCGACGAGCAGGCTCGTGGCGTAGAAGATCTCCGGCACGCGCTCCACCGGATGGGCGCTCATCAATGCCGTTGAAAACGGTGTAAAGGCGATCGCCATCAGCAGGAACAGGTTGGGCCACACGATCGCGGGATCGTAACGGCGAAGCAGCCCGAACACCCGGTGATGCGCGGCCCACAACGCGCCGACGACGATGAAGCTGAGGAAGAAACCCGCCAGCTGCGGAATCAGGTCGACCAGAGCCTGCAGCCAGGCCTGGTCCGTACGCGACTCGGGATGAGGCACGTGGACCTCGATGATCAGCAAGGTGATGGCGATGGCGAACACCGCGTCCGAAAAAAAGGTCAGCCGCTCGAGCTGCTGATCCTGGCCGTGCTCCGACATGCCGAACTCCCCCTGTGATTTCTTGCGGATGATCGCCTGCCACGGGTCTTCAGGGGAAGGGGGTGCCAGGAGCAGACGCGGCTTAGACATCGCCCGGATCAGCATGCGGAACGGAGGCTTCGTCCGCTCCACCAGTCCAGGGAGATCGTCACCATGCATTCTCATGTCCTGCCACGTCGTAACGTGGTGGCCAATGCCATTTATGGCCTGCTCAATCCGATACCGTTCGGATGCTTCGTGGCCGCGCTGATTTTCGATATCGTCTACGCCCGCACCGGCGTGATCCTCTGGATGAAGGGGGCCGCCTGGCTGATCGTATTCGGCCTGCTGTTCGCGATCGTGCCGCGGCTGGTCAACCTGACCCAGGTCTGGATCACCTCCCGTCATGCCGCCGTGCGCGGTGAGCGACTCGACTTCTGGCTCAACCTCATGGCCATCGTCGCCGCGATCTTCAACGCCTTCGTGCACAGCCGTGACGCGTATGCGGTCATCCCGGAAGGGGTATGGCTCTCCGCCGTCACCGTTCTGTTGCTCGCTATCGGGCACATCGTGGTCGCGGTGCGGGCATCCGACCGGGGAGTGCTGGCCCATGACTAAGTACATCTGCCGCAACGCGCTGGCGCTGGCCTGTGTCGTCGCCCTCGGCGCGTGCAGCGAGAAGGCTTCCTTCGAGCCGCCCCAGCAGTCGGGCACCGATCCGACCTTGCCCAAGGCACAAAACTTTCTCGTGCCACCCATGCAGGTACCGGACAAGGCGGGCTGGAAGCAGGGGCAGGCGCCGAGGGTAGCGGCCGGCCTGAAGATCGAACGCATCGCCGACGGCCTCATGCACCCGCGGCAGCTGTACACGCTTCCGAACGGCGATGTGCTGGTCGTGGAGTCCAACGGTCCCGGCAGCGAGCCCGTAACCACACCCAAGCAGCTGATCGCCGGCATGGTGAAGAACCAGTCGGGCAAAGGCGGGAAGGGTGGCAATCGCATCACGCTGCTGCGCAAGAGCGCGTCGGGACCGTGGGAGAAGCACGTATTTCTCGAAGGGCTGAATTCGCCCTTCGGCGTGCAGCTGATCGGCAGCACGCTTTACGTCGCCAACACCGATGGCATCGTCAGCTATCCCTACCAGGAAGGGCAGACGCGGATCACCGTGCCGGCGACGAACTTCACCGATCTGCCGAACACCATCAACCATCACTGGACCAAGGCGCTGCAGGCCAACCCGGACGGCACAAAGCTGTATGTCGGCGTCGGCTCCAACAGCAACATCACCGAGAACGGCCTCGATATAGAATACCGGCGTGCCGATGTGCTCGAGGTCGATGTCGCCACCGGGGCGAGTCGCATCTATGCCGCGGGCCTGCGCAATCCCACCGGTTTGCAGTGGGACCCCGTGAGCAACTCGCTCTGGGCCATCGTCAACGAGCGCGATGAAATCGGCGCCGACCTCGTGCCCGACTATCTCACCTCGGTGAAGGAAGGCGGTTTCTACGGCTGGCCCTACAGCTATTACGGCCAGCACGTCGATACGCGGGTCAAACCGCAGCGGCCCGATCTCGTGGCCAAGGCGATCAGGCCGGACTACGCCATCGGCTCGCACGTGGCGCCGCTCGGGTTGCTTCTGACCCAGAGCAACGGTCTGCCTGCGAAGTACCACAACGGCGCTTTCATCAGCGAGCACGGCAGCTGGGATCGTTCGCCGTTGAGCGGATACGAAGTGGTCTTCGTCGCGTTCAGGGATGGCAAACCGGAAGGTAAGCCGGAGACCGTCGTAAGTGGCTTCTACTCCAGTGACGAGAAGCAGCTGTATGGCGCGCCTGTGGGCGTCGTGCAGGACAAGGACGGTGCGTTGCTGATCGCCGATGATGTCGGTGACACGGTCTGGCGTGTGACGGACGCGGCACGCTGAAGAAACGGTCGGGGCGATACAAGACGGGTCGGGTCATGCGCGTTGAGCCGGCCTGGCTGTGCGCCGCGTCGCATTCCGGGGTGGTCACGCGGGGCTGACGCGCTACTGCAACATGGATAGTGACAATCGGGTACCGGCCAACACCGGCCGGACGACGTGAGGCCAGGGCATGCCCCCTATCGACGATATCAAGCGACGCCGCTTCCTCAAGATGGGTGCGGGCACCGCGGGCGTCGCAGCGCTTTCAAGCTGGCCCGGTCTGATCGAGAAAGCGCTGGCGCTCGAACCGCACAATCCCACCGGTACGCCGGGTCTGGCCGACATCGAGCACATCATCGTGTTCATGCAGGAGAACCGGTCGTTCGACCATTACTTCGGCATGCTGCCGGGCGTGCGCGGCTACGGCGATCCGCGACCCGTTCCGCTGCCCAGTGGCAACTACGCCTGGTACCAGCCGGAAGGCCTCGATGCGGCAAGCCGCGGTTTCAGCGATCACGTGGCCCATGCGGAGTGGACGCAGCCGAAGGGCTGGTATGACACCGATCGCGCGGCGCAGTCGACGAATTACGTGCTGCCGTTTCGCCTGAACGCGCCAGGCAACGTGCAGTACCAGTACATGGCCGATCTGGATCACAGCTGGAAGGCTTCGCAGCAGACCTGGTCCAACTGGGACACGTGGGTGCCGCTGAAGAGCCGGCAGGCGATGGGCTTTCTCAACGCCGACGACCTGCCGTTCTACTACCAGCTGGCCAACGCGTTCACCGTATGCGACGCCTATCATTGCTCGATCTTCGCGGCGACCGATCCGAACCGGTTCTGCCTGTGGTCGGGCACCGTGCCGCCGCCGATGAATTTTCCGGACAACTACGGCAGCTGCGGTTACGTCGCGGACATCGCCTGCGACATCAACAAGGACATCACCCCGGCGATGCTCGGCCAGTCGCCTGAGGCGAGGAACGCGGCGGTAGCCGCCGGTATCGCGGACTGGAAGACCTATCCGGAGACGCTGACCGAGAACGGCATCACCTGGAAGATCTACCAGGAGTACGACAACTACGGCGATAACTACCTCCAGTACTACAAGAATTTCCGGGTCGATAACACCGGCAAGCCGATCGATACCTCTGACGATCCGACGTTCCAGACCTTGTATCGCCGTGGGCGCGTCTTTGCGGAGCCCGGTGGCAAGACCGGCGACGCGCTGGTCGCGCAGTTCGCGAAGGACGTCGCCGCCGGCATGGAGCCGGACGATCCCGCACCCGGTGAGGTGAAAGCGGGCCTGCCGCGCGTCTCGTGGATCGTGGCGCCGTCCGCGTTCTGCGAGCATCCCAGCTCATCGCCGGGCGACGGCGAGTCGTTCACCGCCAGGTTGCTGGATGTACTGGTCAACGACCACCCGGAGGTCTTCCGCAAGACGGTGTTCCTGTTGATGTACGACGAGAACGACGGCTACTTCGACCACGTGCCGCCACCGGTTCCGGCGACCAGCGATGCCTATGGCGAGATGACCCTGGAGGATGCCGGAGCCGCGGAAACCATGGATGCGATTCCGGTAGGACTCGGCCCGCGCGTGCCGATGGTGATCGTGTCGCCGTGGACCGCCGGTGGCAAGGTGCATTCGCAGCTGAGCGACCATACCTCCGTGATCCGCCTGCTCGAAGGGTGGTCGGCGGCGAAGGGTCTTTCGAATCAGGGTCGCGGAAAGGATGCGGTGCGTTGCGATGCCATTTCGCCGTGGCGACGTGCGGTCTGCGGCGATCTCACGGAAGCTTTCGACTTCCGGCCGTCGCTACCACGCCGTATCGATACGGCGACGCATTTCCGGAACGGTACCGAAAGCGCGGCCGTGCCCGCGCCGCAGGTCTTCCCGGTCCAGGCACCCGCCACGCGGGCAGCCTGCCGTACGGACTACGCCTTTGCGGTGGACATGCGGGTCGACGGAGGTCAGCTGGCGCTGCGCTTCGCCAATACCGGGGCGATCGGCGTCGCCCTCATCGCGTTTCATCAGCCGATGTCCGCGGCGCAGACCTCCGAACACTTTACGATCGAGGCCGGAAAGTCGCTTTCAGCGGTACGGCCCGTTGCCGACGACGGCCGTTATGACGTCGCGATTCATGGTCCCAACGGCTTTCTGCGCGAGTGGCGAGGCGATCAGCGGGCCATGGGGTCCGCAGGACTCGCGGCGGAAGTCAGTGCTTCGCATCAGGAGTGGAAGGGCAGTCTCTCCATTCGTCTCGACAACCGGGCCAGTGACAAAGCGTGCGTGTTTCAGCTGGGCGATAACGCGTATTACGAGAATGGACCGATGCAGGTGCGCGTCGAGGCCGGTTGCGAGCGGACGATCGAGTGGCAGGTGAGCCGTGGCTGGTACGACGTCGCCGTGCGCGTCGCGGGGCAGGCGGGTTACCTGCGACGCATGGCTGGCTATGTACCGCAGAAGCTCCGGGCTCCGGTCACCGACCCGGCCATTGGCAACGACCGGATGTTCCACGCGCTGGTGTCGATCCAGGGCGAGGGCTATGCGGGCCGTCGCTTCGACTACGCGGTGCCACCGTGGCACCACCGTCCGAAGAACTGGATCGGTGTGTTCGCCGCGGGTTCGGAGCCCACTAAAAAACACCTGCTCCGCTGGGTGTATGCGCCGCGTGGTGTCGGCTCGGTCATGCTGGCCGACGCGTCGGGCGATGCGCTGCCGCCTGGCCGCTACGAAGCGTGGTACTTCTTCGACGACGGATACACCATGCTGGGTGGCAGGCCCATCCCGTTCCGCATCTGACGTCTCTGTCTGCTCGTCTAGGGTGTCGCGCTTGCGTCGACCCCCTGGATCAGCCGCTTCGCCAGCCGCGGATCGCGAAACTGGTCCAGCCACCAGGCGAGCGCACGACCTTCGTGTTCCTCCCGCCATGCCACGTACAGCGTGTTGGGCTCGCGCGGATTGGCCACCGTCTTCTCGATGAGGCTGCCGTTCTTCAGCAGGCTGAGGATGCGGTCGCGCGGCAGCCAGCCCACGCCCAGGCCGTCGCGCTGGGCGCGCATCTTCGCGCGCATGCTCGGCACCGCCAGCGTGGGCTGGCCGCCGACGACGCCGTAGCCGCGACGCTGCCGGCGCGACGAATCCGCGACCACGATCGCCCGATGGTGGGCCAGGACGTCCTGCGTGAGAGGGCTCGTTTCCTTCGCGAGCGGATGGCGCGGTGACACGGCGAAGACCCAGTCCATGGTCCCCAGTTCAAACCAGCGCAGCCCCGGAATGGCCGGTGGTTCGTTGGTCGCGCCGACGATGAGGTCGGCGCGACCGTCGGCCAGGGCTTCCCAGGTGCCTCCCAGGACTTCGTGGGTCACGCGCAGCGTAACGCCGGAACCCAGTGCGTCGAATGCACGGATCGATGGCAGCAGCAGTTCGAACTCGAAGATCTCGTCCGTGACCAGCCAGAGCTGTTCCTCCCACCCACCGGAGATCTGCTTGACCCGCTGAGTGAGGCGGCCGACGTCCGCGGCCAGTCGTGCGGATTCCTGAGCGAGCAGCTGGCCGGCGGGTGTCAGCTGCAGACGGTAACGACGCCGGTCGAACAGCAAGGCATCGAAACGTGCTTCCAGCTGCCGCGCAGCGTGCGAAATGGTGGAAGGCGCCTTGCCCAGCCGGCGTGCTGCGCGCGACAGGCTGCCGGCCTCTCGAATGGCCTCGAGCAGGGCGATTTCATCGTCCGAAAGCATGAGACGTTCGACCCCTTCGAACGAGTGCGTCGAAAGGATGGTACGGCAAAAGACACGGCACGGCGCAGCATGCTTCCATCAACCACCCCACGGGAGTCATGTCATGAACCGTTTCAAAGACAAGAACGTTCTGGTCACCGGCGGCACCACCGGCATCGGCTTCGCCGTGGCTCAGGGCTTTATCGCCGAAGGTGCGCGGGTCATCGTCACCGGTCGCGATCAGGCGGGTATCGATCGCGCCGCAGCGGAACTGGGGCCGCGCGCCACCGTTATCCGCAACGACGCCGGTTCCATCACCGATGCCCGTGCGCTGGGCACCACCGTGGCCGACCTCGGGATCAAGCTGGATGCGGTATTCATCAACGCCGGTATGGCCCGCTTCGCCTCGCTGGCCGAGGTGGATGAAGCGTTCTGGGACCTCAGCTTCAATACCAACATCAAGGGTGCTTTTTTCCAGATCCAGGCGCTGGCACCTCACCTCAATACCGGTGCATCGATCGTGCTCAACGGCTCGATCAACGCCCACATCGGCATGCCGAACTCGTCGGTGTATGCGGCGACCAAGGCGGCGCTGATCTCGCTCGCCAGGACCTTGTCCGCCGAGCTGATCCCGCAGGGCGTACGCGTGAACGTCGTAAGCCCGGGCCCGGTGCAGACGCCGCTCTACGGCAAGCTCGGCATGGATGCGGCGACGCTGCAGGCCACCGCGGACAGCATCCGGTCCCAGGTGCCGATTGGCCGCTTTGGCCGTCCGGAAGAAGTCGCCGCGACGGTGCTTCACCTGGCCTCGCCGGAGTCGGCTTTCATCGTCGGCACCGAGATCATCATCGACGGCGGGATGAGTCAGCTATGAGCACGCCGTCCACGATGAAAGCGGCCTGGATTGCGGATGCCAGGTCCGGCGATCTCACGATCCACGTGGGCGAGACGCAGGTGCCCGCCAGCGCCGACGACCGGCTGCTGATCGACGTCGAAGCCGTTTGCCTGACGTTCGGCGAACCCGCGTGGGTCACGAATGGAACGATGGCCTTACCCGACGGTTCGCCTCGTGCGCTTCCCGTCATCATCGGTCACGAGTTCGCGGGGCGAGTGGCGCATGCTGGTGCCGGGACTCAGGGCTTCGCCATCGACGACCGCGTCGTCGGCCTGATCGACTTCTGGCGCAACGGGGCTGCGGCCGAGCAGGCCAGTGTCCTGCCGTCAGAGGTCACCCGGCTCCCTGACATGGTGACTGCCATCGAAGCGTCCACGTTGCCGATCGGTGCACTGACCGCGTGGCAGGCGCTGTACGACATCCCTTCGCTGCGTGTCGATGCGTTGCCGGTCGTAGTGTTTTTCGGCCCGATCCTGTAACCACGTGACGTAGCGGCGCAGGGCCCGACCGCCGCTGCGTTCACGGCTTACGGTTGCCGCGAAAGTCGACGACGTCGCGCGCTTCCATCAGGTCGAACCAGCTCGTAGCCAGCTTCACGTAGAGCTGTTGCTCCGTGTCGGCCATCTGCCAGTTGGCCTGATCGCTCGCGTGGCTCGCCTGGTCCAGCGCGACGCTGTTGGCTTTTCGCCAGAGCGGCTGGTTCAGGCTGAGCTGGCCGGTGTGCGCGTGGTACGTGTCATGCAGCGTCGGCGTGACCCCTGTACGGTCAGCATTTTCGCACCCCTAAGGTGGCGTGCCGAGTGCGCCTTCACGACGCTACAATGCCCTACGGTCCGCCGACGGCGCCGACCGGAAACAGGGGAAAACAATGAAACGGATGCTTTGTGCGGTCGCCCTGGTGATCGCGGTCACCGGGTGCCAGACGACCGGTCACAAAATCACGCAGATCGATATCGGCGCGAGCCGCGACCAGGTGGTGGCCACGCTTGGGCGACCGGATTCGGTGCGGACCATCGGCGATTTCGAAGTCCTGAACTACCTGGACCGGCATCGCACGCGGGTGTCGATGGGTCATACCGACTATGCGGTGGTGCTGCTGGATGGGAAGGTGAGTCAGTTCGGGCCGGGGCAGGTGAGGCGGGATGGGCTGCGGTCGGTGGTGATTGATTCGGGAGTTCGATGAAGTGAAGCGATTCGTCTGGGTTTTCGTATTGCTGTGCTTGTTGCCGGCGGTGGGGCAGGCCGGCGACCCGTTGAAACAGCAGGAGCCGCTTCACTCCATCCTGCAGCAGAAGGTGCCGGATGATGACGTCGGCGCGTACAAGCTCCTTTGGCAGATGTACGACGCAAACGGAGTCCTATGGACGCCTTCACTGCGGACGTGGCTGTGGCGACGCGACCTCACTCGTCTGGAAGGTGGCACGCCGCCGTCTATGACGGTGGAGCAAGCGATCGACTCCCCGCTCGCCGACGGTGGTGCATACCGCGAGGCTGCGATGGCTTACGTGGCCGAACGGTTCAGCATCCGCCTGGCTGTTGACGGCGTCGCTGGAATCCCGCCTGGGACCATTCGTTCAGGGGAAGGAATCTACGTCACCCGCGCCGGCGACCACGTGTTTGTTGGGGCTGTCGTGACGAATCGTGGATCGTTGAATGCAGAGCTAGGTGCTCGCGTTCAAGTCGACGACGCGTCTTTGTCGTGCGCTCCGGTCCAGATCAGCGCGGGGGGAGTGGCCGGAACGTGGTGCAGGGCTTCTGGCCCTGGCGGTACGGTGGCTGGACAAGTTGCCTACATCGTGGAGGCGCTCAAGCATTTTGATGGCATCGTAAAACGAGTCGATCTCGCGACCGGGGACCCGACCCGGCATGTCATGGCAGACTCTGGTGCTGACTACGCCCCGCCATGGGAAACGGCGTTGGGCGTCCGGGAGCTCGCAGGCGTGGAGATCTCGAATCGAATTCGCGCCATCGAAGCGGCCAGGAGCCCGGTACCGACGACAGCCTGGGCCGTACTTGTCGTTATCGCGGCCTTACTGGCGACCGGAGGTACGGCACATTACAACTCCGCCCATCGCGCCTTTCTGCCTCGTGGGCTGTTCGTCGGCTACGTGATACTGGTGGTCGTGGCGCTCTGCATTTCGGGCCTTGATGAAAGCACGGGTGCGCCGATGAAGGGCGTGCTTTCTTTGATGGCTCAGATGGTGGTGGGGTTGCCTTGGTCGCTTTCCTTGCTGTCGCCGGATAATCGATTGCCGAATGGGTCGGGTTTTCCTTGGCTGTTCGCTGCAGGGAATGCGGCGTTGCTGTTTGTTTTTAGTTCGCCTGGGCGCCGGTATGAGGCGGGCTGACGGTTATGTCCGGGATACTGGAGGAGCGACGAATGCCGATACGTGTTCTTTGCCGGCTTTTCAGGCGGGCTGGTTTAGCTATCACGGTCATGACGGTGTTCAGCAGCATCGCGAAAGAACGGGTGCCCGATGTCGCTGCGCGCGTTTGTGGTGCCGAAATCATCGAAGCGGTTGCCGGAGAGCTGCGCTTGCCTACCTTCGACCCGGCCTTGTCCTCATGCCGTCGTGATCCGGTCACGTCTGGCACCTCTATTGTCGCCATCGTTAGTCCTGCTGACGACGAGCATTTTAATCTGGACGTGGCTATCTGGGATGTGCGTGCCCGGAAAGTTGTGGCAAAGCGACGAGATCCAGCCTATCTCGTCTCGGATGCTTCCTCCTTGCGGGCGACGGAAGTTGATACGGCGCGCTATCAACTTGCCGCGGACGTTCGTGCGTTTGGTGTTCGCGACATCCACTACCCCTACAACACGCATTCGAAATGGAGTGAGACGCGCCTGACGATGTTCGTTCGGCGCGGCGAGGCGATTGACAGGATCTTTTCGACCCAGGTTGAGCTTTTAACAGATGGCGGTAGTTCACCTGGGTGCGATGACGCTACGCGTGCGGTCCGCTCGGCGATCACGATCGCGCCGACCGGCGGTCGTGGCTTTAAGGATCTTCTCGTGGTCACACATGACAGTGTTGAATCGGGTGTTCCGGGAAAATCCTGTAAGGCGGCGACGATCGATCGTCAGCGGCTCACGTATGACGGAGCGACGTATGGATCGTTTTCTGCACCGGGCTACTCACGCCTTTAATCATTCGATGTCGCATTTCACCGAACCTAAATCGATTAAACGCATAGGAGATGCATAGCTTGAGCATCAGGATGGGCGCCATCGCCTTCACTCTTGCACTAGTGCTTTCATTCGTGGCGCACGGCTTTCCCCTGGTCAGTCGCGCCCCGCCTGATCTTCTGGTGGAATGGGAAGGCAGACTTACGGCCGACCAGAGCGCAAGCTATGGCGCGTAAAAAGCTGCATCCAAGGCGTACTTTGAGCAGCGCGCCGCGTTCGAGGACGTTTCGCCAGCTACCCATACACCACCGTGACTCGAGCAAGCAGCGAACAGCGCATCGGAACCGTCCATTGGCACGAGAACCCCGTAGCGTCCGGGTGTGTTCTCGCCATCATCGAAGGCCACGGGCACGCCTAGGTAAAGGGGGCCGGAACGGTGGTAGCCGTGAGCGTTATCGCAACACGGTTCGTCTGCTACCGCCGGGAACGGGATGAAGAAAATCGCGAGCGCGAGGGAAAGGCCGGCGACGAAGAAAGGATGTTTCATAGCAAAAGCCTTCCGGGAGCAACGTCGACGACCCTCGCGCCTGGGCCGACCATGCGGATGGCGCTGAAGCCAGCGATCGACGCTGGCTGGCGAAGCCATTCCGTGAGGGCCATGACGAAGCCATGTGGCAGAGTGTAGAGGCTGGCGTCGCCGGACGCCCAGATGAGGCCCTTTTCTTCTGGAACCTCTGCCTCGAGTGGTGTACGCCACTGTCTGCCTAGAGATCCGACGTACCTGTGTGTATGTGCGGCATCTGCGAGCACGGAGTGCGCACTCCCCTCTGACCTCCGGTCGGTAGCCCATCCGGCACTGCTTAGGAGAGAACTGAGCATAAGAAGGCGTTGTCGAAATACTAGTTGTCTGCTTCCGGGCTTCATATTTCTCTTGTCTCAGGGGAGCTCCTCAGGCACCAGCGATGTGAGCAGCCGAACGACTCGAATGTGACAACAGGTCCTGTACCTCAGGCTGTTCTATCGATTGCGCCCCCAGATCCATACATGCCCGTCGCGATCGAGTGCGGCGCTGCGGTCACGTCCCGCCGCGATACCCACGATAGGGGGCAGAGAGGGTACCTTCACCGGCACTTCTGAATAGTTCTCGTCGGCACCGAGTTCTTCGCTCGACGCACACTGTCGTGGATCCGTATGTCGGGGAACCATTGCTCCCAATTGCCCCGCGCCGTCATTACCCGTCGCCCAGACCACGCCGTTCTTGTCGAGAAATAGCGCATGTCGGACGCCCGCGCTGACTGCGAGCAGAGACGGCATGCCCTCGATGCGTTGTGGCTGCCTCTGAAACGTCGCCTGCGCCGCGAGGGCCTTCGGATCACGCCCGGTGACGCCACATTCGTCGTAGCCCCAAGCCCACGGGTGGCCGTCGCGATCGATCGCAAGTACGAAATTCTGGAACATATCGATCGAACGAACAGATGGAAGCCCCGTGACCTGCACGGGTAACACATGCGGGGTTTCGTCCAGGCCCATGGCACTCCTTCCTGCGGGTCGGCATAGCGGGGCCATCGGCTCGGCGTGGTAGATTCCGCCTGCAAGAGCCCACGATGTCGAGAGACTGCCCCAGCCCCATACGCGTCCCTCTTCATCTAGCGCCGCACTGTAGCGACTTCCGGTCGCCACGGCGGTGATCTTCGGCAAGCCAGGCACACGGCCATAACCGCGCGATTCGGAAGAGAACTGCCCCTGGCGGTCGAAGCTGCCCAACTGGCCGCAATCGTTCATTCCCTCGCTCCAGACAGCGCCCTCTCGATCAACGGCGAGCAGATGCTCGTGACTTCGCGACACATCCGTCATGTCCCGGCGAACGTCAGTAATTCGATCCTGGCAGGGTCCGGGATGATGACTGCCATGTGGGCATGCATCGTTGACGCGGTCGTGGTACCAGCGCACAACGCGCCCGTCGTCGGACAGCCCGATGGCTTCCGATGTCGACGACGCGAGTTTATACATCCGGGTGGCTGACGGATCGTCGTCGCCAGCGTGACGTCCTAAATAGACATGTTGTGGCGTGCCGATGCAATACTCGGTTGGTTGCGCACGATACGACCAGGTGCGGCCTTCACTGTCGATTGCCGCCAGCCAGCCGCCCTGGTAGGCGATAGATACGATGTGATCGAGGCCAGGGATCTTCCAGGGCTGGGTGCGTTCATGTGGACAAGCGGCGCCGGCAGGACGCGTCCCCTGCACCTGGAGAAAATGGCGCCCGCTTTGCCAGGAGCCGATCAGGCATAGCCCGCAGGCCGCGAGTGCAACGAGTGCCAGAACAATCCAGCGCAGCTTTGCATTATTGAGTAAGGCCGGCCGTTGAGTTAACAACTCTGATCCTTTCTGTTGCGATAGCAGCGAAGTTTTGCCGATCGTCACCCGCCGTACTCGTAGCCGTTGTCGAAGTACCCAACCTGTTCGACTTTTTTACCGACGGCCCAAATGCCCACGCGCTTGCCACAATCGACAGGAACGATGAGATAGGGTTTGTCGGCAAGGACAAGGCCCGTGGGGCGAGCGGGCAATTCGGCAGCCCGACGGAGTATCCCGTGTTCGCGAGTGAAGACGGTCTCGGCGGTCGTTGCGCAGTCGTTTTCGCCATTACCGTCGGGAACGTGTCGCGTACCTGCCATGAACAACAGGGATGAGCCGTCTGGCAGGCTGATCGTTTCGATCGCCGCAGAATCGAGGGACGGGTCGAGTGCTCGTACGGACGCAACATCCACGGGCACGGCTTTAGCTATGGAGGGCTCGAATAGCTTGAACGCGGTCGTCGAAAAAACCACCGGGAGCGCAAGGCCCTGACCCGCGCCACCGAGAGCCGCCGGATCGACTCCAAGCACTGCGAGGGTGTCCCCCTTGGTGACACGGTTGCAAGCGACCGGGTTGGTTTCGCCAGCTACCCATACACCACCGTGACTCGAGCAAGCAGCGAACAGCGCATCGGAACCGTCCATTGGCACGAGAACCCCGTAGCGTCCGGGTGTTTTCTCGCCACCATCGAAGGCCACGGGCACGCCGAGGTAAAGGGGGCCAGAGTGGTGGTATCCGTGCGCATTGTCGCAGCACGGCTCGTCTGCGACCGCCGGGAACGGGACGGCGCAAAGTAGGAGCGCGAGGGAAAGACCGGCGATGAAGGCGGGATGTTTCATGGCAAAAGCCTTCCGGGAGGAACGTCGACGACTCTTCCGCCTGGACCGACCATGCGGATGGCGTTGAAGCCGGCGACCGACGCTGGCTGGCGAAGCCATTCCGTGAGAGCCATGACGAAGCCATGTGGCAGCGTGTCGAGGCCGGTTTCGCTGGACCAGATGAGAAGCGAACGGCGCGCCGACGTCTTGGCATCCTGGTAGAAGAAATGGACGAGCGCACCAACGACCACGCCGTCACTGGACGCCCAGATCAGGCTCTTTTCCTCGCACGATTGTGGTCGGCACGAGTCGACCTGAACGGAACCGTCGCTTCGTTCGACCGGCCATCCTTGCGACGTCGTCGCGGCGACTGCGTAAAGCAACGGCTCAGGCCGGTCGTCTTCGCTCATGCCGAGATAAAGATCGACCTTGGGAACCTCTGCCTCCAGTGGCATACGCCACCGCTTGCCCAGAGCCCCCATGTACGTGTGTGTATGTGCGGCATCTGCGAGCACAGACCGCACGCTCCCGTCTGACGTCCGGTCGGTAGCCGATACGGCACCGCATAGGAGAGCCGTGAGCATGAGAACGCATTGTCGAACTACTAGTGGTCTGCTTCCAGGCTTCATATGACTCTTGTCTCAGGCGAGTGCCTCAGGCACCAGTGGTGTCAGTAGCCGAATGATTCGAAGGTCGTGACCGGGGTTTTGTCGATAGGAATAGCGGGCCCAAAGAAGCGTTCGTCCTGAAGCATTCCCGAATAGATGACTTGATCGGCTTCGCACTGCTTATTCGCGAGAAGTTTTCCTGCTCGTTCGATAAGTATGCCGCCTCCTTCCGTACCGTCTTCTCGCCCGTATGACGACGAAAACGCATCGTGATAGACGGTGTATGTCACGTCGGCGTTCTTCATGCGCAGGAACTGCATGGAGCCACGCCCCATATTTCCGCGGCTGCCGCCCGACGCGCTGGCCTGTGCCGGGACGTCGTTCGACGGAAACGCCAGATCAAGGCTCTGGCTTGACGATCCGAACCTGTATTGAAGTACTCCAAAAGGATTGTCGGCTCGAGGTGAGGCGCATACGGCGACTTTCTTTTTCTTGATGTTGCACGCAAACATGATGGTCTCGTTCTCTTTGCACAACGTACTTTCGACAACGTGACCAAAGTAGATCTGGCTCTTTGCCTGTGCGGAATGCAAGGCGAGCACGAGAAGCGCCAGAAGCGTTAATAGATGCCGGTTGAGGATCTGGGACTCCCTTGGCATCGAACCGTTCATTTGCTTGCTTTCCTCAGTAAACGGCCGTTGCCTGGATAGTTTACGAAGCCAATGGGTGCATGAGAGACGAATTGCGCGTCTCCATAGGTAGGGGCGTCTCGATTTGCAAGACTTCCCAACGTCCCATAGCTGTTTCGTCCCCAGCAGCGGACACCACCACCTTCTAACAGTGCGCAACCCTGTTCGGCACCGACGCTTATGCCGACAGCGTGCTCTACTCCGGATACGAAGACTTTCTCGACCATACCGGTGACCGGCGTGCCGAGCTCGACGGTCTGCGCCGGTTCGATCAGGCAATCGTAAGACGGGCCGGGCGGTGTCGCCGGCGCGGCGCGGAGGGGCAGGGCGACAGCGACTGCCGCGCTCACGGCCCACGCCAGTCGCCAGGTGCGTCCTTCCGGCCGGGGCCATGCCCGCGGCGCATCATCATCGTGACGAAGCTTCAATCCATTGCCCCTGACAGACCCCCGCAAGCACCACGGATGCGGCGCCCCCTGTACGGTGGTCTGGCCGCGAAATCTAGCGGAGCGCAAAGCCCTCAGCAAGCCTGAGTTGCGTATGAAAAAAACGAAAGCGCTAACGCAGTCGGGATGGGCGCCCCGTCAAAGGATATGGATCAATGTCTTGCACGATTTTCCTCAACGCAAGTCTGCGACGGCCACCGAGGGCTCCTTTTCGCAAGTTTGTGTCGCTGGCGTCTGGCGCTGCCCTCGCGGCGGGGATCAGAAGAACCTCACGCTCGCAATCGGCAAAGGCGGCCACCGCCATCCTGTGTCTGAATCGATTCCGACCACGCGAGGGGTTACAGCGGCCCGTCTTCAAGCCGCGTCCCGATGGTGCGATGCCGCATCACGACGCGCTTTGGCGACCCTTGACCGGTGAAACCGTGGGGAGCGAACGCGTCCCTGCCTGAACTTCGATGCCAATCACGGGTTGCAAACGCGCGAGTGCCTCTTGCAAGTTCGGGACGTCCCCTTGCAAAGCGAGCCTTGCATGCCAACACAGCCTTCACAGATCGACCCCGCGGCCTACGTGCTCCACCGCGCTCGTCCGCATTTGCCGCTCATCGCCACGGTGGCGGCGTGCGCCACGTTCGTCGTCGCCTCCGATGCGCCGAGCCGGCTGGACCTCTGGACCGCTGAATGGTTCGGCACGATGGTCGTGCTCGCGGCACCGCCCGCGATTCTCATGCGTTGGTTCGGCATCCGAGATTCGGTCCCCATGCTGATTCTGACGCTGGTGCTCGCGCTGGGCCTCGTCCAGGCGCGTGACGCGGGTCGTGGCGCCGACGATGCCGCGCGGAAACCCGCTGTGCAGACACCCGCGACCCAGAGCAGGTCGCTGCCGACCGCTTCGGACGGGTTTGGCGCGTATACGAAAACCCCCGACACGTCGCGCAGCAGCTGACGCCAACCATCGAGGAGAAAAACCATGCTCGTTCCCGGCCATGCGCACGTGAGTCACCTTTGGCGGTATGTCGGCGTTCCACTCCTGATCCTGTTCTGCTGGGACGTACTGGTGACAGCCGCCTGGTACGTCACGCAGGAGTCATGGGATACGTTTCCCGCGCTACCGCTCACACTGTTCGGCACCGCCGTAGCGATCTACCTGAGTTTTCGCAACGCCACCGCGTATGCGCGCTGGTGGGAGGCGCGGACGCTCTGGGGCGCGATGGTCAACTGCTCACGTACCCTTGTGCGCGACGCCTGGACCTTACTCGACGACGCCCGCGTGGCCCGCGAAATCTCCTATCGGCAGATCGCCTTCGTCCACGCCCTCCGTCTGCATCTTCGCCGACAGAAGGATCGTAGCGAGCTGGACGGTCTGCTGTCGGAAGAAGAGATCGCGGACCTGTCGTCCGTGGCCAACGCGCCCAATGCCATCGCTTTGCGTACCGGCGCGCTCCTGAGCGATGCGTCGCCCGACTCCATCATCCGTGCCGCCTTCGCGCGGACGCTGGCGGAGATCTCGAACGCGCAGGGCGGGATGGAGCGAATCAAGAACACGCCGTTGCCGCAGCAATACTCGGTTTACCCGGTGGCGTTCACGCACCTGTTCTGCGCCTTGCTGCCGTTCGGCCTGGTCGAACAGCTGGGCCTGCTGACCCCGCTAGGTTCGACCGTCGCCGGCGTGCTCTTCCTCGGCCTTCTGCAGTCCGGTAACGATCTGCAGGACCCGTTCGAAAACGGCGTCAACGATGTTCCGATGAGCGCCGTCACCCGCGGCATCGAGATCGATGTGCGCGACGGACTGCGCGAGAACCATCAGCTATCGCCGTTTCCGATCGAGGCGGGTGTCCTCAAATGAGCAGGCTGGCGTGGCGCTTCAGAACGTCGGATGCGGCGCCACGCCGACCACCTTCATGCACAGGCCTTCGTACGGATCCAGGTGAATCTGCAGGACACCGTCTTCGCCGACATCGCCCTCCAGCGTCTCGTTGAGCAGATCCACGACCGGACCGGCGGAGACGTTCTCGAGAATCAGCTGCTCGTCGATCGGCTCGGCACTGAAGTTCAGTGCGGTGATCTGGACGCCGCGCCCGGCGGGCAGGTCGTGCAACATGACGAGCAGTCCGGGGGCGATCACGTCGGGAATGGGACGCTGGTGACCCCCGGGCAAGCCGGTGGCCTGGCGTACCGTGAGGACGCGACGCACGCGGCTGGCGAACGAATCGTGCTGCTCCAGCTGCTCGCGAAGGCTGCCGTAAAGCGCGCGCGCACGTGGCAGGCCCTGGCTCGACGCGGTCGCCTCGGGGTCCAGATCCATCAGATCGTAGGCGCCGCGGTTGATCCAGCGCGTGTCGCCGTCGGCCATCAGGGAAGCGACCTCGTCCGGTGGAAGGGTGAGGGCGCCGACGATATCCCAGCCGGAAATGGCGAAGACCCCGGGCTGAAGCGCGTTGAACATCACCAGCAGCAGATGCAGCTTGCGGATCCGCTCGATGTCGTCCTCGGTCAGGGCGTCCATGTCTCGCAGGCCGAGCACGGCCGCGGCAAGGCTGGCGGTGGTGCAGGCGATGCCGTTGGTGACGAAACGCAGGTTGTAAGGCGCGTGCTCGCCGCTGAGCCGCTCATACATGATTTCGCGGATCTGTTCGCGAAGCATGGCGCCGGGCATGGTCTGGCCCTTGAAGAAGAAGGGTGTCGTCGCGTGCGTCGTCCAGAAATGGACCAGCTCCAGCGTCATCTCGTCGTGGTTCTGCATCGCGTGGATCAGCGAGGCGGGATCGATGCCATGCTGGTGCACGCTACGCAGCATCAGCCGCAGGAACTCGGTGTCGCCGGTCGCCAGTGCGTGCTGCACCGCCGGTCGGGTGATGAAGTCGTAGGACAGGTCCGCGCCGCCACGCGACATGGCCGCGATATCGTCGACCGTCAGGTTGAGCTCCTGGAAGCTGAAGCCGCCCGCCTTGCGCACCATGCCGGCGATGATCTGGTTGCCGGTGATCGACAGCGGGTGGCTCTCCGACCAGGCCGGGCCGCCCGCCCGTCGCTCGATGCCGAGAAAGCCGTTGGCATCGAGGCGAAGGCCGCGTGCGCCCATGACATCGAGGCTGTGCAAGGCGTCGCCGATCACCAGCTGCTGGGCGGCGAAAGACGGATCGAGCCAGTTGAGCGCCGGCTGGCCTTCCTTGAAGTAATGCAGGTAGACCCAGCGGCGGACCTTGCCGTCGACGCCCGTCACAGGTGCCGTCGCGCTCCAGTCGGTGTCCTTGACCCCGGGCTCCAGGAAAATGACCCGCTGCAGCTGTCCGACGATGTAACCCTTCTCATGCAGGGCATCCACGACCAGGGGTCCGAGGTTCACGGAGTCGCGCCCCTCCAGCACGTCCGGCAGCAGGCTCCAGTCGTCCTCGCGGATTTCCACCATGTGGTACAGGCCCGGGAAGTCGCCATAAGCCATTTCCGCGAGACGGAAATCGGCACCCTTACCGGTATGCGATGGGATCACGTCGTCGATGACGATGCCGCTGAATACCGACGCCATGCGCGAGATGTCCGAAAACTCCGCGCTCGTGCCGAATTCCTCGTCGGTATCCAGACCGATGCGGTCGAAGTGACCATCGATCGTCGGCGTCTTTTCGCGCCCGCGCAGACCGCCTGCCTCCTTGGTGGGGCCGACGTGCATGCCTTGCACGCCGAGCACGGACAGCGCGTGCCACAGGTCGTGCTGACCCAGAGCGGCCAGCACAGACTGGCCGGGGCGCGTCACGAGGGACGCCGGATAGGCGGTGAACCAGACGGACGCCATCTCCGACGCGCTACGGCCCCGGCTTTCCGCATACGGAAACGCCCACAGCCGTGACTGGCCGCCGTAGAGCCTCGCGCGCTCGCGCGCCTTCATCAGCATGGAACGCTCGAGCAGCCATGCCACGTAATCCTGGGTTTCGTCGGTCATTTTCGATGTGTGCAAGCAAAGTGAGGGCGGAGCGTAGAAGGGTTGAAGTGCAGGGGCGGTGTAGCCATGTCCCGAGGGTCGCGCCCCGACGGCGCAAACGAGAAGGTTACCGCGTCATGCCCACGCCCCTGAAAATCGACTTCGTCTCCGACATTGCCTGCCCCTGGTGCGTCATCGGCCTGGGCGGCCTCGAAATCGCCCTCGAGCGTCTGAAGGACGAGGTTGAGCCGTCGCTGGTCTTCCATCCCTTTGAGTTGAACCCGAACATGGTCGCGGGTGGTGAGAACACGCTGGAGCACATCGTCGGCAAGTACGGTATCTCCGCCGACCAGGCGCGGGTCAACCGCGACCGTATCGCGGCACGGGCCGCGGACCTCGGCTTCACCATGAGCACCTCGGATGCCAGCCGCATCTACAACACCTTCGATGCGCACCGGCTCCTCGCCTGGGCTCGGGATCAGGGCAGGCAGCTCGAGCTCAAGCGGCAGCTGTTCGTCGTCAACTTCACCGAGCAGACCGACCCGGGCAACCATGACGCGCTGGTCGACGCCGCCGGCAAGGTGGGTCTGGATCGCGACGCCGCCCGGGCCGTGCTGGAGTCCGACCGTTACGCGGAAGAGGTGCGCCGCGATGAGGCGCTCTGGCAGAGCCGGGGCATCTCCGGCGTCCCGGCCGTGATCGTGAACGACCGCTACCTGATCTCCGGCGGACAGCCTCCCGAGGAGTTCGAGCGGCAGTTGCGCGGTATCGCCGCTGAGGCTCACACTGACTGAGGGTCAGACCCATCGCCGCGCGCGTCGAGGAGGATCGGATGAAGCGAGTCACCGGTATTGGCGGAATCTTCTTTCAGGCACGCGACCCCGTCGCGCTGCGCGCCTGGTACAAGGCGCACCTCGGCATCGACGTGCAGGACTGGGGCGGCGCGGAACTCCGCTGGGCCGATTCGGCGACCGATCCCGCGGTGGGCAGCACGATCTGGTCGATAGGTGCCGCCGGGGGCGATCAGTTCCCCGTCGGCACCGCACCTTTCATGATCAATTACCGCGTTGACGACCTGGACGCCTTGCTCCAGGTGCTGCGCGATGAGGGCTGCGAGGTCCTCGAGAAGGCCGACGACTCCGGGTACGGCAAGTTCGGCTGGGTGATGGATCCGGAGGGCAACAAGGTCGAGCTGTGGGAACCGCCGGAATAAATCTACCTGTCTAACGACCCATGACCGGAACGGACCGGGCCGGTATCGTTGCCGCGCGATTCCGCCTGTCCTGACGGTCTTTTCCGGTATGCGATACCCCCTCCTGCTGGGCCTTGGCCTTGCGCTCGGCACCGTAGCCTGCACCCCTTCGGCTCCTCCGGCGCCGCCGCCGCTGACCGACTACACCCGTAACTCCGGTGCGCCGCGCGCACCAGAGCAGCTGGCGGTGACGTTCGACCATGCCGATCTGGGCATTCGCGTCGACCCCGTCAGGCACTGGATCGAGGGCGACGCACGGCTGACCTTCGGGGTGACCGCGCCGCTGAAGCGCGTCGTGCTGGACCTTGACCGGAACCTGCCCATCGACTCGGTCGAGGTCGACGGCAAGGCGTTACCGGTGAGCGGGTATCGCAATCCGGATGGCCGTCTTTCCATCGACCTGCCGCGTCCGCTCGGGGCGGGCGCAAAAACCACCGTGCGTGTCGTCTATCACGGCAGCCCGCATACGGCCGTCCATGCGCCGTGGGACGGAGGATTCGTCTGGACGACCACGCCGGACGGCAAGCCCTGGGTGGCGACCGCGGTGGAGGGCGAGGGCTGCGACCTGTTCTGGCCTTGTATCGACCATCCGCAGGGTCGCCCGAAGCTGGTGGACGAGCACATCACCGTCCCCGCACCGCTGGTGGCCGTCGGCAACGGCGTGGCCATGGGTATGGACGAAGCGAACGGCATGCGTACGTATCACTGGCGCAGTCACGACGTGAGCACGTATGGCGTCGCCCTGAACATCGCGCCGTATCGCGAGCTGTCCGCGTCGTATAAAAGTCGCTTCGGCAACGTCATCCCGCTGCACTACTGGTACGTGGACGACGAGAAGAAGGCGAAGCAGCTGTTCGCCGAGTTCCCCGCCATGCTCGACTTCCTCGAAAGCGCCGTCGGTCCGTATCCCTTCGGGGCGGAGAAGATGGGCGTCGCCGAGACACCGTTCAAAGGCATGGAGCACCAGACCGTCAACGCCTATGGCAACGAGTACGCGAAAAACGTCTATGGCTACGACGACCTTCTGCAGCACGAACTGGCGCACGAGTGGTTCGGCAATCAGATGACCAATGCGAACTGGGACGACATGTGGTTGCATGAGGCCTTCGCGACCTATATGCAGCCCGCTTACGCCGAGTCCATCGGCGGCAAGATGTCGTATTTCGCGAGCCTGATGCAGATCCGCAGCCGGATCGCCAACCACCATCCGATCGTGTCCGGCACACCGCGTCGCGAGGAAGACGTGTACGAGGACGAGCGCGGTGGTCCGGGCCAGGACATCTACAACAAGGGTGCGCTGATGCTGCACACCCTGCGCAACCTGATCGGCGACGAGGCGTTCTACCGGGCGGCACGCGAGCTGGTGTACGGCACGGATCATCCGGTGCCGGGCAACTTCGCGCCGCGTTACGGTACGACGAAGGAATACATCGACATCGTCGACAGGGTCACCGGCAAGGACATGCGCTGGTTCTTCAACGTGTATCTCTACCAGGCGGCGTTGCCGGAGATCGTCGCGACCCGTGAGGGGCAGCAGCTTCACCTGGCCTGGTCGGTGCCGGGCGAGGGCCCGTTCCCGATGCCGGTGGACGTACGTGTCGGCGATCGCATCGTGACCCTGCCGATGGCCGACGGACGAGGCGATGTTACCTTGCCCGAGGGCGCGTCCTATACCATCGACCCGGATTCGAAGCTGCTCCGCCGCGATACGGGGATCGAGGCGTATCGCGATTACATGGACAAGCGCAAGCCCAGGCCGCACTGATGCCCTGACGACGGACGTGCCGGAATCAGCGCCACCAGGCGACCATCTCGTCTGGTGCCTTCATGTCCACGCGCTCGCCCATCATCGGCGTGGTGATCTGCACGTCCGCGGCGCTGGCCAGCGCGACGATGCGTTCAAACGGTTCTTCCCACGGATGCAATGCCAGGTCGAAGGTGCCGTTGTGGATCGGCAGCAACCATCGGCCGCGCAGGTCCAGGTGCGCCTGCAACGTCTGCTCAGGCTGCATATGGACGAACGCCCAGCGTTCGTCGTAAGCACCGGTTTCCATCAGCGTGAGGTCGAACGGCCCATACGCGTCACCGATGGCCTTGAAGCCGTCGAAGTAACCGCTGTCGCCGCTGAAGAACACGCGCATCTCGTCATCCTGGATGACCCACGATGCCCACAGCGTATGGTCGCTGTCGCGCAGCCCGCGACCCGAGAAGTGCTGGGCTGGCGTGGCGGTCAGGCGCAGGCCCTGGACGTCGGTGGACTGCCACCAGTCGAGTCGTTCCACCTTGGCCGGGTCGATGCCCCAGGCCACCAGTTGGTCGCCCACACCCAGCGGAGCGATGAAGCGGGCTGTCTTCGCCGCCAGTTGCATCACGGCCGCGCGGTCCAGGTGATCGTAATGGTTGTGCGACAGGATCACGCCAGCGATGGGCGGCAGCTCGTCGATAGTGATCGGCGGGGCGTGGAAGCGCGCGGGGCCGGCCCAGCTGACGGGCGAGGCACGCTCGGAGAACACCGGGTCGGTCAGCCAGAACTGGCCGCGTAGCTTCATCAACATGGTGGAATGACCCAGTCGATAAAGGCTGCGGTCGGGCGCGGCCTCGAGTTCGCTTCGCGTCACCGGGCGCACGGGAATCGGGCGGTCCGGCACCGTGCCTGCGGGCTTGCCCCGGACGAACAGCCAGGTAAGTTTCAGTCCTTCCCAGAACCCCATCGCTGGACGAGGCCGGGGATTAGTGAAACGCCCCTCGCGATACTGCGGCGAGCGGTCGTGGTTCGGAAGCGGGCGCTGGCGGCAGAGGGCTAAGGTGGTCACTCGAGGTTCCGGGGCGGGGAGGGATGTGGGGGGCAGGTAATAAACTATACCAGCGGGTTCAATTAATCGCACGGCCCGGCATCGCGGGCTGTCGCCGTGGACGACACATGGCTTGCCAGGACACGGCGTGCGCGGCATGTTGCCGCGTACGTGAGCAGCCGAAGGGTAGGATAATCGCGATCTCTGGACGTGGGTCCAGACTTATTTCCAGCCAAGGACCATCGATGGGTTCGCGTTACCGCATGATCTGGCGATGGCACTTCTACGCCGGACTGTTCTGCCTGCCTTTCATCGTGTGGCTGGCGACCACCGGCATGATCTATCTGTTCAAGCCGCAGGTTCAGCCGTGGCTCGAGCGCGACTACGCGCACGTGGCACATGGCGCGCCGCAGGCGCCGTTCGTCCAGATCGCGGCGGCTCTCGCAGCGGTGCCGGGTGGGGTGCTCAACGCCTATGAACTGCCGGTCACACCCGATCAGGCCACCCGTGTGCTGATCGGCAAGGGGCCCCGGGTCATTCGGGTGTTCGTCGATCCTTCGACGGCGACCGTGTTGCATGTCGTCGATGAAAACGACCGTTTCATGCAGATCGTTTTCTATCTCCACGGCGAGCTGATGGCGGGGACGCCCGGCTCGATGCTGGTCGAGCTGGCGGCAAGCTGGACCATCGTGATGCTGCTCACCGGGCTTTACCTGTGGTGGCCTCGTGGAGGCCGTTTGCGTGGCGTGCTGATTCCCCGCCTGGCCAGCGGCTCGCGGATCTTCTGGCGCGACATCCATGCGGTGACGGGCGTCTGGATATCGCTGATGGCCCTCACGTTGTTGCTCTCGGGCCTGCCCTGGGCAAAGTCATGGGGCGGCATGCTCAAGGAAGGTCGTCAGCTGTACGCACAGACCACGATTACGCAGGACTGGACCATCGGCAGTGCCGCCGAGCGCAAGACAAACCGCGCGGCGAATTCGCCTGTCATGGATGAGCACGCGCACATGGCGGGCATGGGTGCCGCGACCGGCACCGTCATGGTCGATCCGGACGCCTATAGCCCGGTCGACGTCCTGGCGCCGAAGGTCGCCGCACTCGGGTGGCCCGCGCCGGTGCTGATCAGTCCGCCGTCGGCGTTGAACCCGCACTGGTCGGCGCGTAGCGATACCCAGAATCGCCCCCGACGCATCGAGGCGAGGCTGGACCCCGCCACGGGTGCCGTGCTGTCACAGGTGCGCTTCGCCGACCGGCCGTTCCTGGATCGTCTGGTCGGCTACGGCGTGGCCATGCATGAAGGGCAGCTGTTCGCGCCGCTGAATCAGATACTTGGCGTGATCACGGCCCTCGGCTTGCTTACGATGTCGGCGAGCTCGGTCGTGCTCTGGTGGCGACGCCGTCCGGCGGGGGTGCTCGGTGCGCCTCCCGCACGCACCGATACACGGGCGGGAGGCGTGGTGGTCGCGTTGATCGTCGTACTGGCGATATGTCTGCCACTGTTTGGTGCGACGTTGCTGCTCGTGTTGGTGCTCGAGCGGTTCGTCGGACGCCGCTGGCAACGTGGACGACATTTCCTTGGCTTGTCCGGAACCTAGTTCGGCGCGACGAGCTCAGCTGACCGTCTTAGCCCATACGGCCTGGGCGTTGGTGAACTCGCGCAGCCCGAAGTGCGAAAGCTCACGCCCGTAGCCGCTTTTCTTGACGCCACCGACGGGGATGCGCGCGTCCGACGCACTGAAGCCGTTGATGAATACGCCGCCGGTCTCGAGCCGACGTGCCATGCGCTGTGCGCGGGCAATGTCCTGTGTCCAAAGGTTGCCGCACAACCCGTAATCGCTGGTGTTCGCCAGTTCGATGGCGTGTTCCACATCGTCCGCGATGGTGATCGCGGCGACCGGACCGAAGGTCTCTTCGTCGAATGCGGCCATGCCCGGAGCGACATCGCTGAGTACGGTCGGTTCGTAGAAGTTTCCGGCTCCCGGCACTCTCTTCCCACCCAGAAGCAGCGTCGCGCCGGCGGCGATCGTCCGTTCGACCTGGTCATGCAGTTCGTCGCGCAGGTCCTTTCGCGCCATGGGCCCGATCTGGGTCGATGCGTCCATGGGGTCGCCGACTTTCAGGGCCTTCGCCGCCTCGACGAACTTGCGCGTGAACTCCTCCGCGATGGGACGCTCGAGGATGAAGCGCTTGGCGGCCAGGCAGACCTGTCCGGCATTCTGGAAGCGACCGCGGATTGCCGCCTCGACCGCACCATCGATGTTCGCGTCGGCCAGCACGATGAAGGCGTCGCTGCCACCCAGTTCGAGCAGGCTCTTTTTCAACGCCCTGGCTGCCGTCGAAGCGACCGCGGCGCCCGCGCGCATGCTGCCGGTCAAGGTCACCGCGGCGATGCGGGAGTCTTCGATGACGTGCGCGACCGTCTCGTTATCGGCGTTGAGGTTTGCGAACAACCCCTTGGGAAAGCCGGCCGCCTCGTAGATTTCCTGCAAGGCGTGAGCGGCACCCATGACGTTGGGCGCATGCTTGAGCACGAAGCCGTTGCCTGAGAGCATGACCGGCCCTGAAGCACGAAGAACCTGCCAGATCGGAAAATTCCACGGCATCACGGCGAGAATGGTGCCGACGGGAAGGTAAGACACATAGACCTCGTCGTCGCCGTCCACGGTAACGGGTTCGTCGGCGAGAATGGCCGGTCCGTTCCCGGCGATCCAGTCGATCGTCACCGCGCACTTGGCGACTTCGGCACGCGCTTCGCCGATCGTCTTGCCCATCTCGGCGGTGATGAGCGAAGCGAGCGCTTCCGAACGTTCCCGCAAGGTGGATGCCAGCCGACGGTAGGCTGCCACTCGCTCGGTCATCGGCGTGGCGCGCCACAGGCGGAACGCGGCCGCGTTGCTCTCGAGCAGCCGCTCGACTTCGTCCGGGGTCTGGTAGGGGTAAGTCGCGATGAGCTCGTCGCTGGCGGGATTCCGGGACACGCCGCCGTCGGCGTAGATCGCGGCGGGGCTGTTTGCTTCGTTGGTCATATCAAGCTCCAGAGGGTTCGCCCCGGGTTATGGCGGGCGGCATTCATCCCGGTTCGCTGCTTTTATCCTGCGCCGTTCTGGTTCACGTCGCGTCGCTACCGGTTGTGGGGGATCGTCGACCAGTGTAGTTCGGGTCCTGGCAGCGGGACAGCCGCGCGCAGCATTCCCCTGCCCAACATGCGAAAATACCCGGTCACGCCGCCAGACCGCCCTCATGATCCGACTCACCGACATCAAGCTCCCGCTCGACCACGCCGAAGGCGCGATCGAGGCGGCCATCCGCGCCAGGCTGGGGCTCGGCAAGGGCGGCGTGCTCGGTTTCACGGTGTTCCGCCGCGGTCACGATGCCCGCAAGCGTGGCCATATCCAGCTGATCTACACGCTGGACGTGGAGGTGGCGGACGAAAAGGGCCTGCTCAAGCGCCATGCCGACGACAAGCACGTGCAGCCGACGCCGGATACCAGCTACCGGTTCGTCGCCCAGGCGCCGGCCGATCTGAAGCAGCGTCCGATTGTCATCGGTCTTGGGCCCTGCGGCCTGTTCGCCGGCCTCCTGCTCGCGCAGATGGGGTACCGACCGATCATTCTCGATCGCGGCAAAGCCGTGCGCGAACGCACGGTCGACACGTGGGCGCTCTGGCGCAAGCGCAAGCTGGAGCCGGAGTCCAATGTGCAGTTCGGCGAAGGCGGGGCAGGGACGTTCTCCGACGGCAAGCTGTACAGCCAGATCTCCGATCCGCTGCACCACGGTCGCAAGGTGCTCACCGAGTTCGTCAAGGCCGGCGCGCCGGAAGAGATCATGTACGTCAGCAAGCCTCACATCGGCACCTTCCGTCTGGTGACGATGGTGGAGTCGATGCGCGAGACGATCGAATCGCTGGGCGGCGAAATCCGCTTCAACCAGCGTGTCGAGGATCTGCTCATCGACACCGCCGCCGATGGCTCGCGCCAGCTGCGCGGCGTCACGCTGGCCAGCGGTGAGCAACTGTTGAGCGATCATGTCGTGCTGGCCGTGGGACACAGCGCGCGCGATACGTTCTTCATGTTGCACGATCGCGGTGTGTACATGGAAGCCAAGCCGTTCTCCATCGGCTTTCGCGTCGAGCATCCGCAGTCGATCATCGATCAGGCCCGGTTCGGGCCGCAGGCGGGGCATGCACTCCTCGGTGCCGCCGATTACAAGCTCGTGCATCACTGCAAGAACGGCCGCTCGGTGTACAGCTTCTGCATGTGCCCTGGCGGCACCGTGGTCGCCGCGGCCTCCGAGCCGGAGCGCGTGGTGACCAACGGCATGAGCCAGTACTCACGCAACGAGCGCAACGCGAATGCCGCGATCGTGGTCGGCATCGACCCGGAAGACTTCGCCGCGTTCGATGACAGCGGTAGCCCGCTGGCCGGCATCGCCCTGCAGCGTGCGCTCGAATCGCGCGCGTATGAGCTGGGCGGTCGCGATTACAGTGCGCCCGCTCAGCTGGTGGGCGACTTCATCAAGGGCAGAGCGTCCGAAGAGTTTGGCAGCGTGCAGCCGTCGTACAAGCCGGGTGTGCGTCTGACCGATCTTGCACCGTCGCTTCCCGGGTATGCGATCGAGGCCATTCGTGAAGCCTTGCCGGCGTTCGATCGGAAGATCAAGGGCTTCGGCATGAACGACGCGCTGCTGACAGGCGTCGAGACGCGTACGTCATCGCCGGTACGTATCCGCCGGAATGAGGCGTACCAGAGTCTCAACACGCAAGGGTTGTTCCCCGCGGGTGAAGGCGCGGGGTACGCCGGCGGCATCCTCTCCGCAGCGGTCGACGGGATCCGCGTGGCGGAAGCGGTGGCGCTGAGTATCAACGGCGGGAAGTGACGTCTTCTTCAGAGTGCGATCGCGTCGCCGACCGTCAGCACGAGTTTGCCTCGAGCCTGACCCGCCAGGCTTATCTCGAGTGCGTCGCGCCAGTTTTCCAGGGCGAAGGTGCGGGCGACAGGGATACTGAAACGCCCTTCGGCGGCCAGTTCGCCGTAGCGCTCCAAAACGTCCCAGCGAAGCCGGAAGCCGCCCTCTGCCTGCACATGTTCCGCTCCGGTGCGTGCTCCCGTTTTCGCCGCGCCCTCGAAATCGGCCGCGGTGATGACTCGGCTCGGATCGCCGTCCACGATGTCGATGAGGTCGGGAAGAGCGCCGACCGATCCTGGTTTCAAGTTGATGGGGGCCGTGTCGAGAATCACGTCTGGGCGCTGTCCAAGCGCACGAACGCGATCGACCATTCCGTTTCCATGCGCGACCACGGTGGCTCCCATTGCACGCAAGCGATCGGCGAAGGTGTCACCGGCCGTGGCGATGACACGGATGCCTTCGAACAGCGCCATCTGCACTGCGGCGAAACCCACCATCGACCCGGCGCCGTTGACGAGGAGCGTCTGGCCTTTCTCGGCGCCCGACCAGGTCAGATATCGCGCTGCTGTCTCAACCACCATGGGTAGCGCGGCGGCATCGACATGCGGGAGGCGGTTAGGGAGTCGGTTCCAGTAATAGAGGATGGCGACGCGGGCGGCGCCTGCCGTGGGGTAGTTCCTGAAATCTGCCGGTCCGTACACCGCATCACCGACCGCTACGTTAGTGACGCCCTCACCGACGGCCAGAACCGTGCCCGAAACATCCAGCCCGACGCCGCAAGGCAATTTGCGGGCGGACAGGCCGCGGCAAAGCGCCCAGTCTGCGGGATTCAGCCCGCAGGCGTGGACCTGCACCGCAATGTGGCCGGCTTGCGGCACGGGGAGAGGCGACTCGTCGAGTCTCAGGACCTCGGTCGGTTCGCCATGAGCGTGGAAGGACAGCGCGTGCATTGTTTTTGTGGTCACAGGGGTTCTCCATCCGGCGGAGTGCGCTAAAGTCAGTGACTGACATTTATAGCCGTTATGTCAGTCACTGACAATAAAGAGCCCGAACGTGCCGAGAAGTCGAAACAATGTGCGCCGCCGCATGCAGGAGGCGGCCCTCGAACTCTTTCTCGAGAAGGGTTACGACGGCACGACTGCGGCCGAAATCGCGGCGCGAGCCGGAGTGACGGAGCGGACCTTCTTCCGACATTTCCCGGATAAGCGGGAAGTGCTGTTCGACGAGGCCGAACTGCACGCCAGGCTGGGGGAAGCGATCGCAAGGGCGCCGGCTGAACTCGGTCCGCTTCGGATCGTGCTCTGGGCATTCGAGGCGACGGTCACGCTGTTTGAGGAGAACCGTCCGCTCGCCGGACCGGCGCAGTCGGTCATCGCGCAGACGCCGGCGCTTCAGGAGCGACAGTTGGCCAAGTCGGCGGCGGTTACCCGGGCTGTAGCGGGAGCGTTGCTTGGCCGCGGAGTTGACCCGACAGTCGCCGCCTTGACTGCGTCGACGGGTATGGCTATCGCTGGCCATGCGCTCGGTGCCTGGTTCGAGGACGAGTCGGTACCGCTGGCCGATCAGTTCCGGCGGGCGTTCTTCACGGTAGAGAACATGCTCGCTTGCAGCCGACGTCCGGCCCGTTGAAGCCGATGTGGCCGAGGTCTCGGGCGTCGATGCGCTCCGGTGCGCTCGTAGCGCTTCTGCCCGCGTGGGAGCAACCGGCCGGCGAAGGTCGAAGCCGTCGCCAGTTATTTGCGCAGGCGCTCGGCAACCCCGCGTGGCGCTGGCATGCGTCGACGAAGCCATCGGCTTGATGGGCAGACGGTGCCGCGAGGCCGCGCATGCGCTACCCGAAAGAGCGAGCCTTCATCGATCCTTTTCAGGGTCGTCGGGACAATCGATGCTCGTCTCAGGAGACCGCTGCATGAGTGACCCGACAGAGCGGGTGCCTACCCGTATCGATTATGAGGGAGTTGACCATCCGGGAAGTGACATCTTCTTTGCGGCTGTCTCGACGACACGTATGCCGATGATCGTCACCGACCCGCGAAAGCCGGACAACCCCATCATCTTCGCGAACCCCGCGTTTCTTCGGATGACCGGATATTCGACCGATGAGCTCATCGGTCGGAACTGCCGGCTTCTGCAGGGCCCCGGAACCGACCGGGTGACCATCGCGGCCATCCGCGATGCGGTCGCCGCCAAGCAGGAAATCGCTACTGAAATTCTTAACTACCGCCGCGATGGATCGACGTTCTGGAACGCGCTTTTCGTTTCACCTGTCTACGATGGCAAAGGCGAGGTGGTCTATTTCTTTGCGTCTCAGCTCGATGTCAGCCGGCGACGTGATGCGGAAGACGCGCTGCGTCAGGCGCAGAAGATGGAGGCCCTCGGGCAGCTGACGGGTGGCATCGCGCACGACTTCAACAACCTTCTTCAGCTGATGATCGGCTACGTCGAATCCGTCGAAGTGGGACTGACCCGCCCGCAGATCGAGCGCGACAAGCTGCTGCGCTTCATCGCCGGCGCCAAGTCCGGTATTCAGCGGGCCTCGACGCTCACTTCCCAGCTTCTTGCCTTTTCGCGAAAGCAGACGTTGCAGGGTCGCGTCGTCAATCCCAACCAGATTGTCGCCGACATGCAAGACATGCTCGAGCGCTCCATCGGTGCCGACATCGATCTGGAACTCGACCTCGCTCCGGATACGCAAAACGCGCGCCTCGATCCAACGCAGCTGGAAGTCGCATTGCTGAACGTGTCGATCAACGCGCGTGATGCGATGGAGGGGCGGGCCGGCAAGCGTCTGACGCTTCGCACGAGAAACGCGACGCCGCTGGAAATCAACAATCAGGGGGAACTTGCCACGCGCGGCGACGCGTTCGTGGCGATCGACGTCATCGACAACGGGTCGGGCATGGCGCCGGACGTCGCGGCCCGCGTCATGGATCCCTTCTTTACGACCAAGCCCGAGGGCAAGGGAACGGGCCTTGGCCTTTCGATGGTCTATGGCTTCGCGAAGCAGTCGGGTGGCGCCGTGGCCGTTTCTTCGGAGGAGGGCAGGGGAACGACCCTGACCATGTATTTCCCCGTTGCCACGGAAACCGACGGTCGCGGTCCGCAGCCGGTCCGCCGCATCGACCGGGCTGCCGACCGGGAGGGGCACGAGCGTGTCGTGGTCGTCGACGACAGGGAGGATCTTGCCGAGCTTGCCCGGACAATCCTCGAGTCTCATGGGTATCGGGTCGAAGCGTTTACGGATCCGCAGAAGGCGCTCCAGCGTATTGGGGACGATCTCCCGTTCGATATCCTTTTCACCGACATCGTCATGCCGGGCGACCTCGACGGCGTGTCGCTCGCCCGCAGGGCGAGGGCCATTCGTCCTGGGGTGAAGGTGCTCCTGACAACAGGCTATGCGTCGCAGTCGCTTCAGCGGACCGATGCGGGAGGCATCGCGTTCGATGTGCTGAGCAAACCGTATTCCCGCATCGACCTTTTACGGAAGATACGCTTCGTGCTCGATGGCCCGACCGGCGTGAGCTGAGTCAGATATGTGGTTGCTCCTTGCCTGCGGCGCGGACCGGATCTTCGCTGCCGCTGGCGATGGACTGCTTCAGGGCGACGGCATCCTCGAGACGAGCCGCGCGCGCGGTGATCAGTGACAGCTCCGCGTCGCGCCAGGCCTGTTCGGCGGTAAGGAGCGCGATGAGGCTCATGTCGCCGGCGGCGTACTGGGTCTGGGCGATGCGGTAGCTGGCCAGCGCGGTTTCCCTGGCCGTCTGCGCCAGGTCGAAGGCGCGCCTGTCCGCTTCGACGGCATGCAGCGCGTCACCGACGTCGGCGAACGCATTGATGGCCGTGCTGCGGTACAACGCAGCCGACCGGCGGTTGTTGGCCTCGGCGGAGCGCTGCTGATGCCGGAGCGTGCCACCGTCAAGGATTGGCGCCGCCAGATCGCCGGCCAGATTCCAGAAGGCCGTGCCGGGCCCGAACAGATCGCCGAACCGCGCCGCGGACGAGCCACCGCTGGCGCTAAGGGTCAGCGCGGGCAGGCGGGCGGCGACCGCGACGCCCACCTGGGCCGAGGCCGCATGCCATTGCGCCTCGGCTGCCTGGATATCCGGTCGTTGCTCCAGCCATGCCGACGGCACGCTGGTGGGCAGATCCGTCGGCAAGGTGAAATCGCCCAGTGCGAGGGAGCGCTCCCCGGCATCGACCGTGTGGCGACCTTCCAGTGCCGCGTTGCGGTCACGCTGCTTCAGCCACTGTTTCTCGATCGCGGGGCGCTGGGCCTGTGTGGCGGTCAATGTCGCCGACTGGAGCAGTACGTCGCTCTGCGCCGCATCACCCAGGGCATAGCGCTTGCGGGCGATCTCCAGGGACTGTTGCTGGACCCTGACCAACTGATCGATGGCGTCCAGTTGCGCCTGCAGGCTGGCCTCCTCGATAAGACCGACGCACAGGTTGGCGATCAGGGTGAGGCGTGCCGCCTGCCACTGGTAGCGCTGCTCGTCCGCCTGCGCGACCAACGATTCGACGGCGCGCCGGTTCGCGCCGAAGAGATCGGGGGAGTAGCTGATCGACAGCTGCGCTGTGTGCAGGCTGTACACGTAGCTCCCGTCGGCGGGCACGCTGGACAGCGCGCCCGATGTCTTCTGCCGGGTGGGATTCACGCCAGCCGTGACGGCAGGAAAGAATGCGCCCCGCTGCGCGAGCGCCGTCTCCTGCGCCGCCAGCAGAGCTTCTTGCGCCGCCTGGATATCGGGGCTGTCGCGCAGCGCCCGCGCCACGCGCTCGTCCATCGCTGGCGCGCCGAACGATGACCACCAGTGGTCCCGCTCATCGGGCGAGACCGTGGCCGGGACGGTGGGCGACGGAAAGGCCTTCGCCAGGTCCGGTTTCGCGAAGTCGGGGCCGACCGCACAGCCGGCCATCGACACGAGAAGCCCACCCATCAGGAGAGACGCAAACAGCACTTTGCACAGGTTCATACGATGCTCCTCGACCGGGCGGCGCGGCGCTGCGCGCGCTCTTCGATCAGGCAGTAAAGCGAAGGCAGGACAAAAAGGGTCAGCAACGTGGCAATGCCCAGACCACCGACCACGACGGTGGCCAGGCCGCGCTGAACATCGGTACCGATTCCCGTGGCCAACGCGGCCGGGAGCATGCCTGCCGTGGCTACGGTAGCGGTCATCAGCACCGGGCGGAATCGCTGCGTGGCACCCGCCAGCACCGCGGCTTCGATGGATGCACCTTTCTCTCGTACCCGGTTGAAGTTGGAGACCATGATCACGCCGTTCTGCACAGCCACACCGAACAGCGCGATGAAGCCCACGGCAGTCGCGATGTTCAGTGTCTCACCGCGCACGGTGATGGCAATCAGTCCACCCACGGCCGCGAGCGGCACCACGCCAAGCACCAGCGCCGCCTGACGCAGCCTGCCGAATTCGGAAAAGAGGAAGATCGTCATCACGGCGAGCACCATGACAAGCGCCAACGCAAGCCGCGACTGCGCGCGTCGCTGATTTTCGAACTGGCCACCCCATTGCAGCCGGTACCGGCTCTTGTCGAAAGTCACCTTCGCTGCGATCTGGCGATCCGCGTCGGCGAGGTAATCCGACAGCGCGCGGCCACGGTTGTCGATCCGCACGATCAGGTTCCGCTCGCCCATCTCGTGCGCCACCGTCGCCTCACCGGATTGCTCCCGGATCCGCGTGACCGAGGACAGGGGAATCTGCGCGCCCTCCGCGCTGCGCAAGGTCAGGGCACCCAGCTTGTCCGGGCTGCTGGCGATGTCGCGCGAGACCTTGGCCGTCATGTTGTAAACCCGGTCGTCCACGTACACCTGAGACACGGGGGCGCCGCCCAGGGCCGTCTGGATCAGCGCGTCGACGTCGCTTACGTTGATGCCATAGCGCGCGGCGGCTTCGCGGTCGATCTCGATCGCCACCTGCGGCACCGGCGGCTCCTGGAACACCGAGGCGTCGGCCGTTCCGTCCAGGCCCTTCAGCACGCCGACCACGGCATCGCCGATGCGGCGAAGCTCCCTGAAATCGTCGCCGTAGATGCGCAGCACCAGGGGGCTGTGCGCACCGCCTATCTTGTCGTTCTCGCCATCGATGATGGGCTGGCTGATGCCCACGCTGATGCCGGGAATGGCCTGCAGCCGGCGATTGAGCCTGGTGATGAACTGCGCCTTCGTCTCGCCATGCGGCCAGCTGTCATAGGGTTTGAGGCCCACACCGGACTCGATGTGCGAGGGTGTCCACGGGTCCGTACCGTCGTCGTTGCGACCCAGCTGGGTCACCACATACGACACCTCGGGAAACTCGCGCACCGCGTCGCGATACTGGCTGGCCATGCTGCTGGCCTTCTCCAGGGAAAGGCCCGAGGGCAGCTGCACCTGCACCCACAGACCACCTTCGTCCAGCTCAGGCAGAAACTCCTGGCCGACGCTGGCGCCCAGTGATACGACGCAGACCAGGGCCGCCACAACGATGATCACGGCCACCGACGGCCGGCCAATCAGGCGCTTCAGCGCGCGTCCATAGGCGTCCTGCAGGCGCTCCAGCGGTCGGTTGTGGAAGATTTTCCTCGGCCTGCGGAACGCCATGTAGGCAAGCGAGGGTACGAGCACCAGCGTCGTCACCAGCGCGCCGAGCAGGGCGAAGCCCACGGTGTACGCCATGGGAGCGAACAGCTTGCCTTCGGCATGCTCGAACGCCAGCAGCGGCGCATAGGCCGTGATGATGATGAGCGTGGCAAAGACGATCGGACGCGCCACCTTGCCCGTCGCATCCAGTACGGTTTCGGGCGTGAGCGTCGCCTCCGGATCGGCCTCTCGGCGACGCAGGATGGTTTCGGTCACCACGATCGCACCGTCGACGATCACGCCGAAATCGATGGCACCCAGGGAAAACAGATTCGCCGGCGTGTGCGTCAGGTTCATCAGGATGAACACCACGACCAGCGAAAACGGGATCGTGACGGCGGCGATCAGCGCGCTGCGTGGGCTGCCCAGAAACAGGATCAGCACGATACAGACGAGGCCCACACCCTCGATGACCGTATGCTCGACCTTGTGCACCGTCGCCTGCACGAGATCGTCGCGGTCGATATAGGGAACGATACGGACATCCTCCGCCGCGAGCTTCCGGTTCAGCTCATCGACGGTCGTATGAATGCCCTGGAGCACGCGCGAGGCGTTCTCGTGCAACAGCATGTCCACGATGCCTTCTATCGCATCGGGATTGCCGTCCTTGCCCAGGATGCCTTCGCGTGTCTGGTGACCGTAGGACAGCTGCCCAAGATCGCGCAGCATAACGGGCACGCCGTTGCTGTGACTGACAACGATGGCACCCATGGCGTCCAGGGTCCGGACCAGACCGATACCACGCACGACGTACGACTGCTCGCCACGCGAGATCCGGCCGCCGCCTGCGTTGGCGTTGTTGGCGCTCATGGCGGCGATGACATCGTTCATGCCTACGCCGTAGCGCTGCAACGCATCGGGGTCGACCGTGAGCTGGTACTCCTTCGTGAGGCCGCCGAAGTTGTTGACGGCGGCCACGCCGGGCACCTTCTGCAGCGCCGGGATGACGGTCCAGCGCTGCAGTTCCGATAGCTGCATCAGGTTCTTCGATGGGGATTCGAGCGTGTAACGGTAGATCTCGCCCGCCGGGCCGGTCACGGCATCCAGTCCCGCAGACACGCCGGCCGGCAGTGTCACGTTTTCCAGTTGCTCACGAATGCGTGAGCGCACCCAGTAATCCTCGCTGCCCTCGCTGAACGTCATCGTGATCAGGGACAGCCCGAATGAACTGCTCGACCGCATCGAGGCGAGCCCGGGCACACCGGCGAGCGCACGCTCGATCGGCGTCGTGATCTGCTGCTCCACCTCTTCGGCGGCTAGCCCGGGGGCCTGGGTAGTTACCTGGGCGGTGACGTCGCTCAGCTCGGGGTAGGCTTCGATGGCCAGCTGGGTCGAGGCGTAGTAGCCGTAGCTCAGGGTCAGCAGCATCACGGCGAACACCACGCCACGGCGGTGGAAGCAAAAGGCGATCAGGCGCGCGATCATTGCAGCAGCACTCCGCCACGCACGACGACACGATCGCCGGCTTGCAGGCCGTGAACGACTTCCACGGTCGCGCCTTCGTCTCGTCCCGTATCGATGTCGCGACGCTCAAACTGCCAGGGCGCGCGCTCGATGAACACACTGCGCCGGTCGTTATCCATGACCAGAGCCGTCTGCGGTACGAAGAGGCGAGGGCCACCCGGAACCGCGAATGCCGCCGTCCCGAACATATTCGGCAGCAGGCGGTGCCCGGCGTTGTCCACCCTGAGGTGAACCTTGATGCGTCGCGTGGTGCTGTCGAGCACCGGATCGATGACATCGACCTTGCCCTGCAAGGTCACGCCTGGCAGTGCGGTGAAAGTGAGCGTTGCATTACTCCCGCCGGACACCGATGCGCTCTCCGCCTCCGGCACGTTGGCGGTGACCCACATCCGATCGAGGTCGGTGACCGCCATCAGCACGGTGCTGGTGTCGTTGATCCGCGAACCCGCCGCGACACCGAGCGAGGTCACGACGCCATCCATGGGTGCACGAATGTCGAGGACGGACGCGTTTGACGCCGTGCGTGAGGTACCGGTAAGTGCTGCCACCTGAGTATCCGCCCGGGTACGTTCGGCCGACGCCTGTGCATACGCGCTCCTGGCCGCCTCGAGATCCTTCGTGGCTGCGCCACCCGCTTCGGTCACCCGCTGAGCACGGGTCAGCGCCTGCTTCGCAAGCGCTTCGGCGTCGCGCGCCCGGGCCTGGTCGGAACGGGCCTGCGCGACATCGCCGGAGGTCATCGTCAGCAGGACCTGTCCTTCCCGCACTTTTTCACCCAGAACGACGTCGACCTGGACGATCCGCCCGGCACCCGGTGCGAGCACCGTCACCGAGCGGGCAGGGTCGATCTCCACCGTCGCGGGCCAGCTGACATGCATGGGCGCAGTGTCGACAGCGACCGGCGCGATACGAAGCTCGCTCCGCAGCGGTGAGCGCGGGCCGACCTCGATGCGGTTGCCATGGACACTGAAAGCCGGCGCCGCATCGGACGCGACATCGGGTGTGGCCCGGTCACAACCGGCCAGCAGGAGCGCAGCCGCCAGAGCGGCAGCGATGAGGGCAGGGTGGTTGATGGCACGACCAGGTACGCGCACGCACCGGCATTCGCGCCGGGCCAGGGTGGCCGGCACGCTATTTTTGATGTTGTACATCGCTCTGCTCCGACAGCGGCCGGGAGCGAGCGGGATCAGCCCAGGCGGATCCGGCCCACGCCTTGCGCGCAGGGGGTTGGATGATGGGTGGCCATCAGCGATACATCGATCGCGATGATCATTCGACTGGGATAACTGTCCATATATTCCGGTTGGAAACCTAAGCCCGTTGGGTGACGGGGGGATGCCAGGCGTGCTCCTCTGTCGTTTCAGACGCACTGATGACGGGCACGATCGATCCGCACTTCAGCAGCAAGTGGCTAAGTGTATGCGTACGGATTTTTCCCGAATCTTTCGGTACCGAAGAATTTACGCATTTTTTGCGCGTCGGGGCTTTGATCGTGTTACATGGCATTCGATTCGGGGCTGCGGCCAGATATAAGCATGTTCACCGCTTCCCTCAGTTGCTCGTCGACGCCACCCGTGGCTCCGAGCGGTCGATCGCGTACCTCGACATCAGGTGACGCGCCGCGGTTTTCCAGTACGAAGCCTGCATCGGCGTCAACAAGGCTGTCCTTAGGGACGGTCACGGTTGTGCCGTCCACCAGTAGAAGCCTTCCCTGGATGCCCCGGACGCCTCCCCATGTTCGCTCGCCCACCACGCGGCCCAGACCGTACTTGCGGAAATAGTAAGGAAACTGATCGCCGTCGGAGGCAGAAAATTCGTTGGTGATGACGACGAGTTTCTGCGGTCCGCGCCCCGCGGGAAGATCTTCGCGCGCACCCTGCCGATTGAGGAACTGCCCGGCATGCCGCCGAAGCAGGAGGTCGAGCACCCACTGGCTGGTAAAGCCGCCTTCGCTGGCCCGAATGTCGATAATGAGCCCTTCTTTTCCTGACTGCGCGTTCCACTGACGCATCAGATCTTCCGTCCCATTGGCACTGAAATCGCGAAGGTGCAGATACCCGACGCGTCCTCCGGACGTCTTCGTGACATAGGCCGCGTTCTGTACGATCCAGTCGAACCGTCGAACCTCATGCTCGTCATGGATGGGGATCGCGCGGACACGACGCACCGGGCCGGTCGCCGTTTCAGCCATATCCAGTGACACGGGTGCGTCGCCTGTCGGCAGCAGTGCATACGGGTCGACGGGAGCACGCAGGCTTACGCCGTTGATGGCCAGGATGAAATCGCCAGCAGTTCGCCCACGATGTACAACACGTCCTCGTGCGAGGCCGCCCGACCGGCGAGCGGAAGATAGCGTTCGAGCAAGGCTGGCCAAGTGGAACGGCGAGCCCTCCGTCGGGCAATACGCGATACGTATCGAACTCGCCACGCAGGAGGAGGGCGCGTTGCGAGACAAAGAGAATCGCGCCGTCGGATGTCCAGCCTGTGACAGCATTGTCATAGGGCGAACTGGAGGGCCCGTGCGTCACCTGCCTGGCGACTCCGCCGGCGGTTTCCACGACATAGACATCACTCACCCCACGCTTGCGCCAGGTGAACGCAACCCGCGTGCCATCCGGTGACACATGAGGAAACAGCACCTGGCCAGGGCCCCCGACGAGGCGTACCGCCGTGCCTCCCGGCAACGGTGCTCGCCACAGTTCGCCGCGTGCGACGAACACCAGCGCGTCCTGAGATAGTGCAGGGAAGCGAACGAGGGGCGATTCGGCGTGTGCGACTCGCCATGGACCCGAGACGAGCGCCAGCGCCAGAAGAACATGTTTGATCGTCATAACGTCGTTCGCCGTTCTCTGGGTGGTGTGACTACTGGAAAACGACGAGCGCCTTGCCCGGTCTACAACGGCATTGGAAGCGGCGAAGGATAGCCAACCATCCGCATCTTCGTCAGTATATTGCCGAAGCCAGTCGATACCGTGATCACCAGTTGCGTCTGGTCGGAAGCGGGCGGAACGTCTAGCGGCATAACGATCCTCGTGCCATGCCATGCCATGGCGCGGCGGGTCGGTGCCACCTCAGTCGTTGCCTTCATCGTCGCACCATCGTCGCCGCCGTCAGGGTATGTACGGCCTGGACCTGCGCCACGCGTGATCCGATCGCCGTGACCTGTGACTTCAGTGCCTGAATCGCGGCGCTCACACGTTGTTCGGGCACTGTGACACGCAGTGTATGCTTGCCCTCGAAGGTGCTGAAGGTGGCCTCCCGCAACAGCTCCGGCCCAGTTTTCAGCGCCCGCGTGAACGTCGCCTTCCAGAGACCGGACGGCACCGGGTCCAGGATGGCGTGAAAGGTTTCCACGCCCGCCACCGGCGGTGCTGGATCCATTTCCAGATAGACGATGCGCACGCAGCTCGTGGGCGGTTCGATCATAGCTAGGCTTCCGGTGAGGGGCGGGCAGGGGAGCTTCCGATACGGAGCGCGGTGGAGCCGTCGTGCGGCCCGGCATCGTTCTCGCGGAAAAGGGTGTCGTACAACAGCGGGATCAGTCCCAGGGTCACCAGCGTGCCCAGCAGCAGGCCGCCGATGAGGGTAATGGCCATGCCCGTCCACAAGGGCCCGGCAAACAGCATCAGCGGAATCAGACCGACGATGCAGGTCAGCTTGGTCATCACGATCGGGCGCAGTCGCTTGACCGCCGCTTCGATCACCGCCTCATGGTGATGACGGCCTTCAGCCAATTCCACCTCGATCCGCTCGAGCAACAGCACCGCGTTGTTGACGATGATGCCGGCCAGGGCGAGCAGGCCGAAGGTCGCCATGAAGCCGAACGGATATCCGCTCACGACCAGGGCCAGCGTCGAACCGATCAGTATGAAAGGAACGCTGGCGACGACGATGAACACCTTGCGGAAGGAATTGAACTGCCAGACGAAGAGCAACAACATGCCGCCGATGGCCAGGGGCATGTATTGGGCGATTACCTCGTTAGCTTCGGCCGAATCCGCGATCTCGCCGCCGAGCGTGATCGCGTAGCCGGGCGGCAGATGGATACGCGCGATCGCCGGCGCCAATCGATCAGCAATCTGCTGGGCGGTCAGGGTGGGATTGCGCGCGGTTACCGTGATCGTACGGCTGAGGTTACGCCGCTGCACCACGCCCGGTTCCGAATCCAGGGCGATCGTGGCCAGCGCGTTGAGTGCCACGGGGGACATGGACGAACTGGCGGGATAGATCAGGGTATCACCCGGGTCGGCGTCCGAGGCGCGCTCAGTCGCACTGCCGCGCAGCACGATGGGTACGGCGGCACCGCCATCGTCGATCGAAGCAGCCTGATAGCCGCTGTAGCGGACCTGCAGCGCACGCAGCACGTCCTCGCGTGTGATCCCGTTGGCGTTCAATTTGCGCTGATCGATCGCGACGCGGTAGCGAGGCACACGGGGTCCCCAGCTGTTGATCGTATCGAATGTGCCCGGCAGCGCACGCAGCACGGCTTCGACCTGCGCGCTCAGTGAGCGTAGCGTGGCCTCGTCCACGCCGCTCACGCGGTATACGGCCACGCCGGCTTCGGTCGCCCCCAGGGAGAAACGTTTGGGCTCGGCGTGCAGGTTGGGGAACTCGTTGGCGAGGTACTTGCGCGTGCGCGTAATGAGCGCATCCATGTCGGTATCGGGCATCACCGAGACGGTGAAGTAGCCGATGTTCGCCCCCGGCAACGGCGGGTTCAGTCCGAGCACCACGCGCGGACCGCCGTCGGCGACATACCCGACGCTGTTCTCGATCTCTGGGTTGATCTTGCGGTTGTCCAGCCACTGGCTGATCTGGCGGACCGAGGCCAGGGTCTGTCGCGAGTCGACGCCGGCCTGGAAGATCAGCGGAATCTGGAACTGCAAACGGTCCGACTTGGGCAGGAAGTCGTAGGGCAGGCGTGACAGCGTCCAGCCCGCACCACCCAGCAAAGCAACCATGGCGCCAACGAAAATCACCTTGTGGGTGAGCACCCAGCCGATCACGCGCCGGTAGCCGTGGTAGAAGCGTGACTCGTGCTCGGCCACGTCGGCGGCGTCCGCATGGACCATGGCGAAGTAGAAGCACAGCAGCGGTGTAACGGTCAGACCCAGCGCCCAGGAGCCGAGCAGGGTCACGGCCAGCACGACGGCCAGCGACCGCAGGTACTCGTTGGTGCTGGTCTGGCCCAGGAAAAACGGCGAGAACGCAAAGACGATGACCAAGGTAGAGACCAGCAGTGGCACCGCCAAGGTCCGCCCCGCATCGATGCAAGCCTGGCGCCGTTCTTCGCCTGCCTTCAGACGCCGCTCAATGTCTTCGGCGATTACGATGCCGTTATCGACGAGCAGGCCCAGCGCCAGGATGATGGCGGCCATCGAGACCATTTGCAGTTCGATATTGAACGCACGCATCACGATGAGGGAGCTCAAAATCGTCAGCGGCACGATCGAGCCGACGATCAGACCCATCCGCCACCCAAGGAACAGCATCACCACCGCCATGACGATGACGATTGTCTCGCCCATGACGTGGTGCATCTTGCCCATTTCGCGGGCGACGACGTCGGCCTGGAAGGTCACAACGTCGGCGTCGAAGCCGGTTGGCAAACGATGGCTGGCTTCTGCGATCCGTGCCTTGAGTTCTTTGCCGAAGGCGGCGATATCCAGGCCCTTGGCCATGGAGACCGAGACCACGACGGCCTGCTGACCCTGGTAGACGGCGGCGCTTTGCGGCGGATCCGTCGGCATGGCCTGGATCGTCGCCACCTCGCCGAGGGTCACATCCTGGCTTTGGTCGCCGCGCGGGACGGACAGGAGGAATCTGCGCAGGTCATCCACCGAGCGGATCTTGCCTTCCACGCTCACCGACACGCCCAAACCGGAGACCGAGGGCTGTCCTGCGGAGGCGATGGCGTTTTGCGCCGCGAGCTGCTGGGCGATCGCCGTCGGGGTCAGGCCGAGCGAGGCGAGCTTGCTCTTGTCGAACTGCAGGTACAGCTGGGTGTCCTGCAGTCCATAAAAAGCCACCCGCTCGACGCCCTTGAGCGCGTAAAGGTCCGAGCGGAAGCGTTTGATCGGTTCGCGCATCTGGGCCAGGCTGACGCCGGGCGCCGTGATGGCGATGGAGGCGACCGAGACGCGACCGAAATCATCGTCCAGGAACGGGCCGATGGTGCCTTGCGGGTAGGTCAGGGCGACTTCGGTCAGCTTGGAGCGCACCTTTTGCCACATCGCATCCAGGTCGGTGACATTGTCGTAGGCGGTCAGCTGAATCACCACCGACCCCGGCCGGACCGTGGTGGCGATGGTCTTCAGCCCGCCCAGTTCGCGCAGGCGCTCCTCGGCCGGCTTGGCCAGGATGTCCTCCACCTCATCGGTGGCCATGCCGGGCAGGCTGATGGAGACGATCGCATCGCGCACGGTGACCGAAGGTTCCTCCTGCGAGGGGAAGTGCAGGAAGGTCCAGGTACCGGCGATGAGGATGACTGCGGCGATGAAGAGGGTCAGGCGACTGGCGTCAAGCGCCGAGCGGGTCAGCAGCATGTCAGCGGCTCTCCAGCTGGCTTGCGCCTTCGAACTCGCGCACGTGCTGGCCATCGGTCAGAAACGCGGTCCCGGCACTCACCACCCGATCGCCCAGCGCGAGGCCCGAACGGACCAGCGCGCGGTCACCGGCGTAACCGGCCAGGGTCACGTCTTTGCGGGTCACCTGGCCACGGATGCTATCGAAGACGAACACGCTGTCGGTGCCTGCGGTCGCGCCCGGCAGCACGGCGGTCACCGGAATGGCCAGCTGACCGCTGGCCGGACCGCCGGTGAGGCGCAACGGTAACAACTGCCCGGCAGCCAGGGCGGCGGGCGCGCCGTTGGTGCGAAAAATCGCCTCCAGGGTCGCGCCTTTGCCGAGGTGATCGGACAACTGCGTCAGGCGCACCGGCAGGGTCGTGCCGTCAGCCACAGTGATGGTCGCTTCGCTGCCCACCGAGACGGCGGCCCGCGCCTGGCTCGGCAGCGAGGCAACGACCTCGAACTGCCCTTCGCCATCGATGGTCAAGAGGACCTGGCCGGCGGCGATGTCCTGCATGGGTTCCTCCGCGCGCGAGACCACGCGGCCGGCAAACGGCGCCATGAGCACGGCGTGCTTGAGGTCGCGGCTGGCCAAGGCCACCGCGGCATCGGCCGCCTCGGCCTTGCCACGGGCCGCCTGGTCGGCCGCCCGCGCCATTGACAGGGCCGTCTGCGTGGCGGCGCCGTCGTTGAACAAGGCGCTCTGCTGACGCAACTGTTCGGCGCGATTGAGGAATTCCGCGCGCGCCGCGGAGGCATCCGCCCGCGCCTGCGCCAGACGCAGCCGGATGGGTTCGGGGTCGAGCTCAGCCAGCAGCTGGCCCTTGGCGAAGGCATCACCGGGCTGGACGGCGATCCGCGCGATGCGACCGGCCACATCGAAACTCAGCCGGGCGCGCTGGGCTTGGCGGACCTCGGCGGTGATTTGCGAGACCGCGCCCGGCGCCGCGGTGACCTCGGCCAGCAGCACGGTACGTGGCGGCGCGACTTCCTTGGGGGCCTCGCCGCACGCACTCAGCCACAGGGGCGTCAACAGGGCGGCGACCGTGAGCGGTAGACGTGTCATCTCAAACGAACTCCAGCAAAGGCGACCCGCGCGACGCGGAAGTAGGCGGTCGCGGGTGAGGGGCAGGGCCCGTGCAGTGCGGGCACCGGGCGTGGGAGCGAGGGGGTGCGGGCGATTCATGGTTGCGGGACGGCCGAGGCGAGGGATGCGGAACGCAGCGAGACGCCGTAAAACGCGCGGAACACCGCCACGCGATTGAGGGCCTGATCACGCCGGGCCGAGGCGCAGTCGATCTGGACCTGCGCCGCATCGATGGTGCGCAAGAGCAACTGGGCCGGATCTTCCAGCCCCTGCCGACTCCGGCCCAGCGCCTTGACCAGTCGCGTCGCGTCGGCCTGACACATCTGATCCAGGCGAGCGACACGGGTAGTGACCAGGTCGCGCGCGCCCAATGCGTCGGCGACCTCGCGAAACGCGCGTTGTACCGTCGACTCGTAGTTGGCCACCGCCGCGTTCTTGCGCGCCGTGGCCAGATCCAGATTCGCCCGGCGCGCCCCGCCGTCGAAGATCGGCAGCGTGATCTGCGGCAGGAACGTCCACCCGCCTGTGTTGGAGCCGAACAGATGATCCAGATCCGAGGAGACATGCCCGAGGGAGGAGGACAGCTGGATGGAGGGGAAGAACGCGGCGCGGGCGGCACCGATACTGGCGTTGGCGGCGCGCAGCCGTTCTTCGGCGCGGACCACGTCCGGTCGGTCCAGCAGGACCTGAGAGGGCAACGCTGCCAGACCGGTTGCCTCGGCATCCAGGCGGCCGAGCTGGCTAGGCTCGGCGGTGGGCGCGGGCAGCGTGTAGCCGGTCAGCGAGGCCAGGTAGCGCATCGCCTCCTCATGCTGCCGCTGTGCGTCCAGTGCCGACACGTGCACGCGTGCGGCCTGATCCCGCCGCGCTTGCAGATCATCCGCGGAGAGCGTGCCGACACGCTGTTGCGTCACCGCATTGACCACCAGGGCCTGCGCGGCCGCATCGGCCGCGCGGAGCTTGTCGGTGACCTCAGCGCCGGTCCGCTCGTCGACGTAAGCACCCAGCACCTCAGCGATCAGTGCGCCGCGCGCCTCCTTGCGTGCAGCCTCGCTGGCCAGGTACTCGTGCGAGGCAGCGTCGGACAGGCTGCGCAGGCGACCGAAGAAATCCGGCTCGTAACGAAAATCCAGCGTGGCGTATTTGAAATCGCGGCCCAGCAGCGCCGCCGCGTTCGGATCGTCGAGCTGGACCTTGTCGCGCTGCAGGGTACCGTCGAGCTGCGGAAACAACGCCGCGCGCTGCGCCGCCGCGCCGGCTCGTGCCTCGGTCACTCGGGAGGCAACCGCCCGCATGTCGGGGTTGGCCGACAGCGCGATGGAAACGATGCGGGCGGCCTCATCCCCGGGCGCGAACGCGCCCAAAAAGCGCGCCTCGTCCGGCGATAACGTCACCGGCTCAGCAGGAGCGGTGGGCTGCGCTGCCGCTGAGGGCTGCGTGAGACCGCCCAGCGTAGTCGGCAGTGCAACGATGGGTCGGTGGTAAGCGGGAGCCAGCGAACACGCCGACGCGAGCGTGCACAAAACGACCAGTAAGACGAGCGCGGCCGAGTGCGGCCAGAGAAATTGATCATGGCGGAATAACGGACGCACTGCCTGCTCCCAGACTGATAAGCTGGGAGCATTGTTAATGACCTATCTCAAGGCTTTATCGGCCTTTCTTCAAGATTTGATCAAGGGAGCGAACGATGACGCGACGCGTGCTCGTCGTGGAAGATGACGCCGACAGTGCGAGCATCCTCCAGGCTTATCTCCTTAAGGACGGCTTTGAGGTTCATGTGGCCCAGGATGGTCGGCGAGGCATTGAGACCCATGCGCAGTGGCATCCGGATATCGTGCTGCTCGATGTCATGCTTCCCCACGTCAGCGGGACCGATGTGCTCACCACGATCCGGCGGACCAGCCAGACGCCCGTCATCATGCTCACCGCGTTGGGCGATGAGCCGGACAAGATCGGCGCCCTTCGTTACGGCGCCGACGATTACATCGTCAAACCCTACAGCCCGCGCGAAGTGGTCGCGCGCGTGCATGCGGTGTTGCGTCGCGCGGTGCAGCTCGCGCCCGCGACCCTCTCGTTTGTCGAAGGCCCGGTGACGGTGGATACCGAATCGGTCACGGCGACGGTCGCGCACGCCACGCGCGGCACCGTCGTGCTGGACCTGACCCCGACTGAGTTCGGCATCCTGGCGATGCTGATAAAAACCCCGTTCAAGGCCTTCACGCGTGCCGAACTGCTCGAGGCGTGCCTGCCGGACAGCGATGCGCTGGAGCGCGTGGTGGATACCCACGTGCATAACCTGCGGCGCAAGCTCGAAGCGGTCGACGTGACGGGCGTGCTGGTGACCGTGCGTTCGGTCGGGTACCGCTACCGATGAGCGGGGGAGCCCGTGCTAAGGCTATTCGGCCCCACTCGCTGTGGCGCTGGGTGGCCGTACGCATGAGCTTGCTTGCGCTTGGCGTCGTCTCCCTCATCGCCCTGTGCATGTGGCTGCGCTTCGCGACAGAAACCTATCTGACCGAACAGAAAATCCCCCCGGCCACCCTTGAACGCATTCGCACGATCAGCGCATCGCCTGCGCAACACGAGCAGGAGTTGTGGGGCTACCTGCGGCAGTACTACCAGCCTCAGGACGTGGTCCCGGGCATTCTCGGTGCGGACTGGCTGCTGTTCTACGCGCTCATGGCTGCCTCGATACCGCTGATCGTAGTGCTCGGCTTTGTCACCTCACGCCCGCTGTCGCGGCAGTTTTCCATCGTCGCCGCCACGGCCAGACGGGTGACCCAGGGCGACTTCTCGTCCCGTGCGGAGCTGGTACCCAACGCGCCGGCCGAACTCAACCGCCTGGCCGAGGATTTCAATGCGATGTGCGAGAAGCTCTCGCGCTACGAGCGGGAGGTGCTGGATTCCAGTGCGATCCTGGCGCATGAACTGCGCACGCCGCTCAATGCCGCGATGGGGCGACTGCAGGGCATTCTCGATGGGGTGTTCGAGCCGCAGCCCGACCAGCTGGCGATGATCCTTCGCCAGTTGGTCCAGTTGAATCGTCTGGTCTCGGACCTGCACTTTTTGTCCGTGGCACGCGCGGGTGAGTTGCGTCTGAGCGAGGACAAGTTCGATCTGACGGAGCTGATTCGCGATCGGATAAATTGGTCGGTCCCGGCGCTGGACGCAGCGGGCATCGTCAGTCGCGTCGAGGTGCCTTCCTCGGCGCCCTGGTACGGCGACCGTGATCGCCTGGGACAGGTCGTCTCCATCCTCATCGAGAACGTGGTCCGCTATGCCGGGTCCGGCCGCGCGCTGACGGTGCGCCTCAGCGCCTCGTCGGGCACGGCTCGCCTCATCATCCAGGACCGCGGACCGGGCGTGCCAGCCGAGGAACTGCCACGCATCTTCGATCGCTTCTGGCGGGCGGAACATTCCCGCGGCAGACATTCCGGCGGCAGCGGGCTGGGTTTGTCGATCGCCGGCGTTATCGTGGAAGCCCATGGCGGGATGATTCAGGCCGCAAACCGGGTCGACGGAGGCCTGGAAGTCAATATCAGCCTGCCAAGGCGCAGCGCGGCGCCGCGGTAAGGGCTCAACCGCGGCCTTCGCCATCCGGCTCCATACACGCGGCGACCGCCCGGGCCAGGCGGGCGACCGCATCGGTCCTTCCGCGGGCTGCGGCATCGTCCTGCGCGGTCGCGCTGAGCGCCTTCACGACCGCCTGTGCGGCCGCCGAAACGGCCAGATCGCCGCAGGCGCGCGCCCTGTCGCGAACCGCGTGACAGTGACGCCGTGCGGTAAACCAGTCGTCGCGCTCGAGCGCATCCAGGAAATCGTAGGTCGCCGTCAGCACGGGGTTCGCATTCGCCACGGCTTACCTCCGGGAACGCGTCAGAACGAATAGTTCATCGCCACCGCCGAGGTCAAGGCGGTGCGACGGGCAACGATCGGGCTGTCATCGATTTGCCCGATGTAGCGCGCACCGGAAACGATCACGTTGGACGACCAGTGCGGACTGAACACGTGTGTCCAGTTAAGACTGCCCGAATAGGCATACAGTCCACCCGACGCTCGGTACGCAACGAAACGTGTCCGTGCGCTCTGCGCGGCCGATACCCCGAAATAAGCGCGGTTGAAGGCCGCATTGCCGCCATGGACGTCGATATTGAAGGTCAGGATGTCCGCGTCCTGCTGGATCAGCCCGAACTGCGCACCCGCGCGGTAGCGAGCGCGGCGTGTGCCGTTCCTGAGCGAGTATTCCGCTTCCGCACTCGTTGACAGCAGGCGATTTAACTGCTGCGCCACGACGGTACGGCTGACGATCGAGCCGGGAACATCGCCCATCCCGCGCAGGGACTTCGAACCGGGCCGCAGGTTGCTGTCCCGCTCCACGCGCCCGAAGTCGTAGTGAAACGCTTCGCTGATGGAGAAACCGCTCTCAGTTTGGTACTGAGCACCGATGCCACGCAGCGTGTCCGCGAACCAGGGACCCTTCGACACCGAGGCAGCGGAAATAAACTGGACGCGGTCCCGGTCCGATCCGGCATAGCGGGGCGCATTGACCGCGACCACGCCGACCGCAGCCTGCAGCGCGTTCGGATCGGTAGCGGGCGTGGTGGACGCATGGTCCTGAGCGCTGGCCAGCGGGGACACGGTGACCAAGCCCAGGGAAGTGATCACCCAGGCGGCATGGGAGGGTCTGAACGGATTCATCGGGAGGTCCTGGCGATGAGGGAAGGGAAGGGGAGCACATCGGTCGTGCGAATGCCTCGCGACACGCCCCAAAGGCCAGCGGCGTGATGCGACCGGGAGAGGCTAGGGGGCGATCCTCAAGATCCTCTTCACGAACCTTCAAGATTTGATGGAGGGCGCAACGGCAAGCGTTCGCGCACGCCTCGGTCTTGATCAATTCTCGACGCACCCTCCTCCCAAGAAGGGTTATCTGCTGGCTCAGTCAGAGTCGTCACCGACGTCGACACGCCGGGGGTTGCCTGCTGCTCGTCGCGCTCGTCTGTCAGGTCCTCAGTGGCTGCGCCGTGGTTAAGCTGCAGTCGCTAAAGACCGACGCCTACATCGATGCCCGACGCGGTGACATCCTGACGACCGGACGGCTGGGGGCCGCTTCGGTGTATTACATCCCACCGGTGGTTGCTCTGGTGGTGGGTGCCCTGTTCGCGAACGAGCACATAGCAGTGCGCCAGACGATCGGCACCATCTTGCTGATGGGCGTCGTCTACTTCGCTATTGAACGGCGAACACGTGCTAGGAGTGCTCGGACAGTAATAGCATCTGGGAGTCGAGGCTGGGCTTCGTACCGAACTGCTGGGCAGAATGGTTGCGATTAATGCGCGTCGCAGCAAAGGATCGACAGGATGTCCTGTAACCATTCACCACTTATATGGCGATTAACCGCGCCGTATACGTAAGGTTCAATGATCTACATCATCGTCAGAGTTCTGCAAACGTACGGCCTGCGGCGTCTTGCCGGTCCAAAGATGGAAAGCTCTCGAGAAAGAGTTGGAGTCTTCGAATCCCAGCAAGAACGATATTTCTGATCTTGAAAGCTCAGAATGGCGAAGATAATGGCGGGCCAGCGACTCCCTGAGACTATCCAAAATCCTCTGGAACGACGTCCCCTCGTCACGAAGCTTGCGTTGTAGTGTGCGCGCACTGATGGCGAGCCGCCGGCTCACCGTTTGCATCGACACTTCGCCGGCAGGAAGCGTTTCGAGCAACGTGCTTCGCACCCGATCGGACATACTCGCCGTGCGATCTAAGTCGACCAGACGCTGCCGCAGAGAAGGCTCGAAGAACGACCACATTTTGTGGTTCTCTGTGAGAAATGGCCGATCGACGTCTTCGTTTGAAAAGACCAGCGTTGCTAAGGTATCGTGCTCAATGGGCACACCAAAATACGCTTCATACGCAGCCAGAGCATTCTCTTCTGATCGCGAGTTAAGTGGCCAGCTTACGCGCACGGGGCGTACCGCTGTGCGCGTCGCTAAGCGTGCCAGTTGAATGAAGAAGACAAGCTTGAACGCTAGGAACACGTTCGGTGGCGGAGCAGTGCGATCAAGGAAATCGACCCACACCGTCGTGTATTCTCCTGATCGATCCACCCGAATAACCATCGGTGCGATCAGCCTGACATACTTAGAAATCCGGCCGAGCGCACTGTCCATGTTCGGGCTGCAAAGAGCAGCGAAGAGTTCAGGATCGAACCAGTCCGAGGACATTACCTTCGCTATCTGCAGCGCAGCCGGTAAGCCTGGATCGATCGATGACGCCTCCTCGTCGATGGCTGTCCAGAGACGGAAGAAACTCTCTTGGTCCAAGCGAACGTTTTGCCGGGCGAAGAGGTCGCCGGGAAGCTGTGCACGTCGCAACACCGGCGCGGCCGCGAGCCCCGCGTCCTGCATGAGCAATCGCCACCCTGGCCATATCGCGTAATCGAGCGCGTGCGCAAACCGGCCACGTTTTGGCGCGCTTCTTGTTGTATTCACCGGGCCATATTATTTAGCGGATCATGCCGTCGCAATAGCAGATCGCGCCAACCAGCTGTGACGCATATTGGCGCGTTCCGCAAAAGTTTTGGCGCATTTCGCTAGAGCGATTGGCGTGAACTGCGGGCACAGTGGCGCCAATGGCAGTGGATTAGCAGGCGTGTCGCCGCTCCGCACTTCTGACGGTCGTCTATTTCTTTGCCCCATGAAACACGCATGTCCGGTCAGCCATTCAGGTTCGCGGCGAATATCAGCCTTCCCACCCCGGGACGTGTGCTGGAGCGCTGAGCACCCCAGGGTTGGGCCGCAGGACTGATTATTCCCATTAACGGAAATTAAACAATGAAAAAGACGGTTCTCGTTACCGGTGCATCATCGGGCTTCGGCCTGCTCCTGGCCACCAAGCTACAGAAGGATGGCTACGACGTGATCGGCACGAGCCGGCAACCAGAGAAGTATGCTGGCAAGGTCCCCTTCAAACTGTTGCGTCTTGATCTTGATGACGACAGCTCAATAAAGGCGTTCATCCAAGAGTTGTTTGGCTACACAAAGCGTCTCGACGTACTGGTTAACAATGCGGGATACATGGTCACAGGTATCGCGGAAGAGACGCCTCTCGATGTCGGAAGGCAGCAATTCGAGACAAATTTCTGGGGGACAGTCAAAATCACCAACGCGCTCCTCCCTCACTTCCGAAAACAGAAGAGTGGTCAGATTGTCACGGTCAGCTCCATCGTGGGTCTGATTGGCCCCCCGAATCTTTCCTTCTACTCTGCATCAAAACACGCCGTCGAAGGATACTTCAAGGCACTCCGCTTCGAGCTCAACCAATTCAACATCAAGGTTAGCGTCGTCGAACCAGTTTGGTTTAAAACCAGTCTGGGTGAAAACGCTGTTACATCGGTTGGTAATAGCATTGCAGATTACGACGCGTACCGCAGGCAAGTTCGTGCGGTGACGCAAAAAGGAATCGATGAAGCCGAAGAGCCTGGCGCCGTCGTTACGACCATTGCAAAGATAATCTCCGGCAAGTCGCCTAGGTTCAGCAACCCCGTTGGAAAGATGACGGGAATGATCCTATTTCTTCAAGCGTACGCACCAAAAATCTTTGAGGGATCGATCCTCAAGAGTGTCAAAGCGGCCAGGTGAGTCGAAATACCGACGCTCCACCGTCAATCAGTGGGTTGACGGGCTCGCCCGAGCGCCGCTTAGCCGTGAAAACGAGAATTACATGAAGAACTATCTCTGCAAATTTATCCCTCCACGCTCGGACTTTCTCACGACGATGACCAAAAAGGAGCGAGAACTCATGGCTGAGCACGGCGCGTTTTTGGATGACCTGCTGGAAAGGCGTATCATCGTTGCGCACGGCCCCGTCTTAGATGACAGCGGTGGCTACGGCGTGTCGCTCTATAGCGTCGCAGATGATCAAGACATCGTGCTTCTAACATCCCAAGATCCCATTGTTCTTGCGGGAGTGGGTCATTACGAGCACTTCTTAATGCCCCACCTCAAAGCGAGAGGGTAGCGGCACAAGACCGTCCGCACGCGAATTGACGATCAGCCCTCACGAGCGGTGCATCCACGAGCACCTTGGCCGATTGGGTCCCGCTGGAGTACAGCGGTATGTTCAGCTGAAGGCCGAGCGTGAGCGTCCTGATGCGATAACCGGACTGGCCGGGGAAGGTGCCGACATCCTGATCGTTATTGCCATAGGTCGCTACGATATCGAGGGTGGGCTGCTGCCCGGCTCGCTGCTTGGCGATCTCCGTGTCGGCGGCGCCAATCGCTGCGGCGGCAGCGCGCAGGGCAGGGCAATGATCGTCGATCTGCGACACCCAGGCATCCTCATCGTCGCCGAGCAGATCCGGAATGCACGCGTCCTCGCGCAGCCAGGGATGCACAAGTCCATCAGCGCTGGCGATCCAGGGTTCGGTGGCCGCAGCCTTGGTCTGCGCGTCCATTTCGTCGCGCTGCGCCGCGTTGAAATCGACCGCGTCGCGCGCCTTCATTAGATCGCTTTGAGAGCCACCTCCCGCGAGGCGTACTCCTTTGCACGCGATCGCCGATAAGGCTGCAGGGTTTCCACTGAGGATACGCTCGCGGAGTCACCAACGAAGAAGGCCGGCCATCATTGACCGGTTTTCCGTTTGAATGTCCTGTCGGCCATCGTGACGGGCCATGGCCCAGTTCAAGATCTCGCGGTGTGGTAAGTGTCGACCTCATGGTACGTGTCGATTGCCTGCGAAGCTTTATCAACTATTCGCATAATGTATATAGGCCAAGGTTTCGTAAAATTGGCACTATTCTGCGAAATAGCGTCTGCTTTAGGCGTATAGACGGCTAAGCCGAATGCGAGCGCGATGCCCGCCGCAGTACCCGAAATCCTCGTAGCACATCGAAGCCACACCTGTGCGCGCTTTGGATTGATTGCTGATTCTCGGTCTGCTTGCACTCGAAGAACCCACTCCTCCGGATCCAAGCCTACGGCTTTCGCCATCGTCTCGACGCTCTCAGGTTCTGCGTGCCTGTTGCCATGTCGCCATGCTGAGACCGTTCCACGGCTGACGCCTAGCTTCGCGGCCGCCGACATATCTGTCGTTAGCGAGCACGCCTCACGGTATTTGTCAAGCAGCTGATTCGTGTAGTTCATGTTCTCGCCCTGTAGACAAGCTGTGTTCGCGGGGAGTATACATACGCCCCATGTTCTCAGGGCGAGAACACGACAGGGGCTTTAGATGGTCATTCTCACTGCATGGTTCGCGTCGTGGGCGGCTTTCGCCGCATGGTTCACGGTCCCCCGTGTCTCCGCCGTCCTCCGCCGTAACGCGGAGCTCAAGCGGGCAGGGTGGCTCTGATGGCGACCGAGATTGATATCGCATACGCGCTGGGTTGGATTGCCGGTGGGCTGTCCGCTGCTCTCGTCCTGTCCGCCGCATGGACGGGTGCTCGGATCGGCGTCACCTCGTCGAAGCTCCCCCGCGAAGGCGTCGAATCCCGTCGTTACTACGACCGCCTTGACGACGTTGGAACCGTCGCTGTCTGCCGCAAGTGCGGTGAGACCGTCTACCCCGACTCTCCCGGCGAATCCGTCGAGTGCGACAGCTGCGGCTATGAGGGCGTTCCTTACGAAACGGACGACCTCGATGAAAACGGTGATCGCCTGAGGGTCGGCGAATGATCGCGTTCCTCGCATCCGTCGTCGGCGGCTTCATCGGGGCGTGGTTCGCCCGGTCGACGTACGACTTCATGTTCTCGTTTCTTCTTCGCACGCCTCGCTGGCGTCGCTTTGACCGTGCGATGGCTCGGTTTTTCCGGGCGCGCTCATGATTCTTCTCGTCATGGCGTTCTTCTTTGTCTGGTTTGCCACCTGCTACGCATGGATTCGGAGGCATAAATGATCGCGTTCACCGAGACCCAGCGCCGCGACTGCATCGTCGCCCTCGGTCGGTCGTGCGAGCACGAACTCATCCTCGCCGACAACGTCGCTCGCACCGGCACGGTTCGCGAGCGTTTCGTGGGTACCGCCGAGCACAAGCGCAATGCGGCCCTGTACGCCTCCGCAGCATTCACCTGGGCGAAGCGCGAGGTGCTCCCGTGAGGGACGCTATTGAACAGATGGTGGCCGTCTTTGCGATGGTTCTCGGCGGCTACGTCGCTCTGTTCGCCCTCTTCGCGGGTGTGTCGCTCGCGTTGCGGCTGACTGGCTCCTGCCTATTTGGGGTGTGCCCATGATCCGTCGTGGGCTCCCGGAAGCGTTCGAACCGAACGATTACCACCGCGTCGTCTCTGCCAAGCGCTTCGATGTGCGCGTGCTCTGTGGACGTGCTGCGGCGCTCCCTGTCGTCGTTCTGCGCAGCACCCCAGTGCAGGGCATCCCTTCGTCTCCGATCGTCGACTACGTGTCGTGGGCGGACTTTGTTGCGGTCGAGGCGGCACACAAGGCGGAGCCGTGCCCAGAAGGCCCGATCAGTAACACGGGCCTAACAGGTTCCCTCGAGGGTGCTACAGGCGATCCCGCCTTTCAGGTCTCTCACGACTACCTGACGCTGGTGTTTCCTGAGGAAACGGCAGGGCAGGCCGGCCAGAACGGCAAGACGGTCGTTGGCTTCCTGTTCCCGGGCAGCGGGTTCAAGGTGTCCTCCCTCGCTGCCAAGCCGTGGCAGTTCTACCGTCGTTCGGCTTACATCACCGACGCCGAGGGCAACATGATGGGTCGCCTCGGTGTGGGTGGTAACGGCGATACGTGGTGCGTCTCCCTGACGGGTGCGGGTTGCCGCATCGTCAAAGACTGGCCGAAGGTCAAGCAGCGTGCGGAAGCGCTGTACGCGCACATCAGCCGCGTCGACGTCGCTTTCGACGACTTCCGTGGCTCTGTGTTCGACATTCATCAGATCAACGAGCTAGCTCGCTCGGGTGCGTTCGCGGGGCAGGGCAAGCCGCCTTCCACTCGCTTTATCGATGACCACGGCTCGAATAAGGGCTGCACGGTGTACGTCGGCGGCAAGGGCCGTAAGGAGCTTTGCGCGTACGAAAAGGGCAAGCAGCTCGGCGATACCGAGTCCCCGTGGGTGCGCATTGAGTTGCGCCTCTGGGCGAATAACGGGGTGATCCCGCTCGACGTCCTGCTGTTCCCGGAGCGCTTTCTCCGTGGCGCCTACGCGATCCTCGATACGCGTCTTCCGGTTGTGCAGCACGCCGAGGCTGCTAGGCCCGAGTACACGCGGCGTGAGGTCGACGCCACCGTCGAAGGCGCAAAGCGTTTCCTAAAGCAGCAATGCGGGCCTCTCCTGCACTTGATGTGGGCCGCGCTCGGCCCTTCTGCTGAGGACTGGTTTAAAGAAAACGTGTTCCGCAACTCGATGCCTGGGCGATTCAAGGGCAAGGGTGGGGATCGCGAATCGTTGTTGACGCTGCTCCGGGAAGAAACCGGGCACGCCTTCGTAGCGCCGTTCTGACGGCATAAAAGTCAAATAGACGTCCATACACACAGAGAGAATCATCATGCAAATTGTCGTCGAGTCCGAGATCGTCAAGGTCCGCAAGGGCACCAGTCAGCGCACCGGTAAGCCGTATGAGCTTCGCGAGCAGGAAGTGGTCGTCCACGGTGTCGGTCGCTTCCCCGTGATTACGAAGCTCACGCTCCCGGAGGGGAACGAGGGCTACAAGGCGGGCACCTATGAGGTCACGACACCGTTCAACGTCGGTCGCTACGGCCTCGAAGTGTCTCGCGATCTGGGCCTCGTCCCGGCACGCCTTAAGAACGCCGCGTAATGGAGCAGGGCGCGGGGAACTACCTCACCTGCGTCCAGTTCGACGTAGGCACCAATACATGCACGCAAACTGCGTGGATGCCGCCGCCAACGCTACTCCCGACGTTGTCGGTGCAGGATGCCGCGATGCTCGGCGGGGCCATCATGACCGGCCTCGTCGCCATCTGGGCAGCCAAACTGCTAGATCGGGCCATGTGATATCAACGGAGAAACACCATGATTAAGAACAGTATCAACCTCGCCCGTCGCTTCGGCTCCAAGATCAAGTCGTCCGTCGATGCCAAGACCGGTCAGGTCTTCGTCGCTGTCGCCTCGCTCGCGTCCGTCGCGCCGTCGTTCGCTGCCGGTGAAAGCATCGACACCACCGAAGCGCTCGCTTACATCGCCGCTGGCCTCACCGCCGCGCTCGTCGTGTCGGCTGCGATGACCGGTGCTCGCATCGGCGTCAAGGGCTCCAAGCTCCCGCGTTCGGGCGCGTAAGCAATGTGGGCGAACACGGCCATTCGCACGATCGCCCGCATGTTTTGCAATTGGGGCGGCGTCGGCACCCGGGGGGTGCAGCTTGCTGCCCCCCGCCGCCGCCGCCCCCACTCTATTCTCAACGACGGTGTCGCGCATGACAGGCTGGATCGTATTCATGGCTTACGTCCTCTTCGCGCTCGCGGTCTGTCGTCGCTAGCGCGTTCATTCGGCGGTTCCTTCTTCTTTTTCGTCGCCTCGTTCGCCGTCGTCGCCCCTTCGGTTGCCGATACATCCACATGTCCATCTGAGGCGACGGCCTACAACAAGTGCATGACTGCCGCTAACGGATATACCGACGGTAAGGGCACCGTAGGCTCGTGCGTCTCTGCCACAAGCGGTGGCAATCCCGCATATCAGGTCAAGGTCACTTACGCGGCTGGATCGACTTGGCTCGGTTCTGTCTACCCGTACGCAGCGTGCCCGCCACCGGAAAATCAGTGTAAGAGTCACGCTTCGCCCAGCGGCACGATCTGGGATAGCGGTTACGTCAGTGGCAGCACTGTGTGCGCCGACAAGTGCGAGTTTGTTTTTACGCAGTCACCTGGCACCATTACTGTTAGCGTAACGGGCCAACCGAGCGTAGGTCGCACTTCCGGAACGTTCGCGCCGACCGGCAACACTTGCAGCGGGGACACCACGCCTCCGCCACCTGCCTCGCAACCTCCCCAGTTGTGCAGCGGTGGTTCCTGTTACGACCCCAATTCGAATAAGTTCTGCTCGGTGAGTAGCTCGGGCGCCCAGACGTGCGTCAGCGGTCCTACGGACCCCGGCGGTGGGGCACCCCCTCAACAGCCCCCCGCATGCTCTGTGAACGGCTCTGCTGCTTCTTGCGCGGGTGACGCAGGCCAGCCCCCGCCCACGCCTCCCAATCCGCCTGTAACCGACCCTCAGCAGCAGCAGACGGGCAGTGGCTCGTTCACCGGTTCCGGCGTTGGTGGCGGCATCACCATCACGACCGGGACCTATCAGGGCACGTCGTCCAGCAGCGGCGGCACTGGCGGCAACGGTGGGACGACTACGCCCGGCGGATCATCCGGTGGCGACGGCAGTTCTGGCGGTGGCACCGGTACCGGCGATGGTGACGGTGACAATGGCGATGGCACCACCAAATGCACGGCTGGCAAGCTGTGCAACGACGCGTATACCGGCGTTCCGTGTGGAGCTGACCCCGCGACTTCGGGCGATCCGCTCCTTGCGCAGATGGCTCTTGAGGCGCATCGCTCTAACTGTTTTCGCCAAGGCATCACCGACGAGCTCGGCACTGCGGATAAGAGCACTGGCAAGGAGTCGGATCTTGCTGATCTCACCGACACGGACGGCGGCAACGGAACGGTCAACCTCGATAGCTCGGGTTTTCTCGGCGGTCGTGGAGCTTGTCCCGGTTTCACTCCCCTTGAGTTCAATGGGTACAACATCATGAACTCGGACGGCATCTGCGAAACCGCGCCTATGCTCGCCGCCTTTGTCCTGTTCGCGGCTTACGTTGCGGCTGCGCTCATCGCTGGTCGCGTCATCTCCGGGAAGGGTTGATATGCCTCCGTTTTTGCTTCCGTTGATCGAGGTCGTCGGTTCGGCCCTTTCGCGCCTGATTTTCAGTCGCGTAGGCCAGTGGGTTCTCACCGGCATGCTGTTTTTGGGCATCAAGTTCACCGCTCAGAAGGTCGTCACTGAGCCGCTTATCGCGGCCATTCAGCAGCACGTGTCTGGCCTTGGCGGCGGCATCATCGCTTGGCTCGCGTATCTCAACGTCGACGTTGCCATAACCATCGTACTGTCTGCCTACGCTTCTGCCAGCGGCACGAAGATGGTTCTCTCGCGCATAGGAAAGACCGCATGATTTACCTCATTACGGGCACGCCTGGGTCGGGCAAGACGCTCTCTGCTATGGAACTCATCGAGAAGTGGGGCAGGGAGCACCCGGGTCGCCTCATCTACTCCGCGAATATCGACGGCCAGTCATTTCCCGGCGTGCTTCCCCTTGACGATTCGGGTGTCCTCGAATGGCACAAGCAGTGCGCGAAGGACTCGCTGGTCGTTGTTGATGAGGCGCAGCGCTACTGGCGTGCGTCGCGCGGCGGTGATCCGTCGCAGGCCATTATCGAGATGGAAACCCACCGGCACGACGGTATCGATATCGTGCTTATGACTCAGCATCCGACGTTCGTGCACGCGAACATACGCAAGCTCGTCAATGTGCACATTCACCTGGTCGCCTATACAAAACAGAGCGCGCTCAGGTACGAGTGGCGCGAGTGTCACGATGACGTGCAGGAAAACGCGCTGCGTAGTCAGGGCGAGTTCTCCGAATGGAAGTACCCGGCGCACCTCTATCAGTTCTACAAGTCCGCCACCATGCACACGAAGCGCGCTAAGCGTTCGTCGTCGCAGGTGAAGGCTCGCATCTGGGGCGTCGTCTCCATCGTTTGCTTTCTCATCCTTGCCGCTTTCGTCGTGGTCATCTGGCGCAAGTATCAGGCATCCAAGCACGCTCCCGGCGACGTGATCGCAGCTGCCGATGACGGACGTCCAAGTGATAAGGGGCCGCTACCGGCTGAGCCCGCAAAGCGTTCTTCAGGCTCACCGGTTCGATGGGAAAACCCGGGTCAATACGTGCAGGCTCAGGTGCCTCGCATCCCGTCGCAGCCGTGGAGTGCGCCGCTCTACGACGGGCAGCAGGTGACGACTCACCCGCAGGTGTACTGCATCGCGAAGGGGGACGATAGCGACTGCCATTGCATCACGGAGCAGGGCACTCGTTACACGATGCCCATGGATATCTGCCTCAACGTCGCTAAGAACGGTCCGGCTTACGACCCGTTCAAGCCTGAGCGTCGCCAGGACGATCACGACCGTGAAGAACGGGCTGTAAAGCCGTCGACCACTGAAGCCTCCGAGCCTGTTGTCGCCTTGGCGGCCGTGCCGTCTTTGTTGCCGAGGGGCGTTCCCGCTCCGGCGCGAGCTGCCTCCGCTGGCAGGTAATTACTAGGTGTCGATCGGCGATTTCAGTACAGTAATTCATGCCGAATATACGTTACGGTAACGTAAAATAGTTCTTGCATTATTCGTTACTGTAACGGATAATAGGCTCATGAAAGATAACCGCGACCCCGGCACCCTCGACCTTCTCGGCCCTGCTAAGCGGGGTCGTGGTCGTCCACGCAAGGCGGATGCCCTATCTAACGCGGAGCGTCAGCGGCTCCATCGTGCTCGTGTTAAGGCGAAAGAGCAGATCGCTGCAGTAAGCGCGGACCCGGGTTTGCAGCTTCTCGCTGCGACGTTTCGTGATCTTATCGAGGCGGAAGCGCGGGCGAAGGCTGGCTGCACCAGTGACGAGTTGACTGCGCTGTTGACGCGTGCGGTCAATCGTTTTTCGTAACGCATCGAGGCATAACGGAAAAGGAGTGGTCGTGATGAGCGTTACCGAGTGGTGTGGTGTGGGTCTTTTCTTCACGATGGGCATGCAATACGTCTTCTGGCGCATTCGTAGGCAACGCGCAGCTCATTGAGGGGTGCAGGGATTCCCCCCTGCGGATACGCTCTCTGACTCACCAAAGAAGAAGCCCGGCCATCACTTACCGGGCTTTTTTCGTTCCTGACCGCCCCCGGTATAGAATCCCGCGAAACAGGGAGGGTTCTATGAAATCGGGTGTCTACTACGCGCTGACCGCGTTGCTTGTCCTGGCGTCGGTGCCGATTTACTGGGCGATCTGGCATCGGTCATTCGGCGTGCCGTCGCCGCGGCCTGAGTCGTCGAGCCGCGTCGTCGTGAGGCCTGTTTCAGAGAGGCGTGCCAGCTTGACGTGGGGCGAGGCTGCGGCAATGCATGCGCTTGAGGCGCGTCGAGCGAAGTGTATCGCTGGCGTGGTGTATCGCACCTATGATCACGTCATCGAGCCGTGGCCCGGTGGCGTCCGGTGCGTCGCGCCGTATGGCGTTTCGGACGGCCCGACAGTGGGCGTCGTGATGACGGGCTCGCAGTGAGGGGTGCAGGGGTTCCCCCTGCGGATACGCTCGCGACCTCACCAACGAAGAAGCCCCGACCATCACTGGCCGGGGCTTTTTTCATGCGTCATCCAATGCCCGCAAAACCTGCTCTTGTTCCTCGTGGAAGACTAGCGACTTGATCGCGCCGAGGCTGATGCCGCCATTTGCCATCGTGCGTCCAGGTGGAACTAGGTATTGCTGTACGATCCGCCATCCTCGCCACTTATCGGTCTGGATGTCCTGTCGACCATCGTGGCGGGCCATGGCCCAGTTCTGGATCTCGCGGAGGGGGATGCGTCGACCTTCGGGGTTGATCAGGTCTTGGCCGTCAAGCCGCCATGCACTGGAGTGCATCAGAATGTCCTTTCTGTCGGCGGTACAGGTTACGTAGACCTCGTGTCAACCATTCGCGAACTGTTCGCATAATGTATATTATGTAAAATCGTGCACGACGTCTTCGTATGACCCCCCGTTAGTTAGTGCCAACCACAAACCTACTTTGCCGGGTCGTTTTGCTGCCTGAACTCGGCGGGTGTCAGCCCGCCGAGGCTGTCGTGCAGTATCTCGCGGTTGTACCCGGCAAGCCAAAGCTCCGCCTGCTCGCGTACTTCGGTCAGGTTCCGGAAGACGTGCGTGTCGAGAACACCACGCCGGAAGCTTCCGTTGAAGCGCTCGATGAAGCCGTTCTGCATGGGTCGTCCGGGCTCGAGGAAGTCGAGCTTGATGCCTTTGCGCTCTGTCCACTCTGCGAGCGCCAAGGTGACGAATTCGGGGCCATTGTCCAGACGAAGCTTTGATGGGTAGCCGCGCCATGCAGCGACGCGCTCGAGCGTGCTAACGACGCGCGATGCAGGCAAATTGAGATCGATTTCCACGGCGAGTGCCTCGCGGCTGAAGTCGTCGATAACGTTGAACGTTCGGAATCGGCGACCGTCCCAGAGCGCGTCAGACATGAAGTCGACCGACCAGCTGCCATTGATCGCTTCGCCAGCGACCAACGGTAGCGGGTGGCGCGTCGGAACACGCCTCTTGCCGCGTCGGCGGCGATTCAACTGC
>NZ_FUYT01000020.1:0-85891 GCF_900167995.1 Luteibacter sp. 22Crub2.1 | reverse complement strand
GAGCGTCTTCAGAGGCTTTCAACTGTCCCTGAAGCTGCGCGATGAGGCGTCGCTGCTCCACCGGATCGTCCGGTATCGCCGCTTGCCGTTCGCGCCATTCCTCCACCCATCGCCTCAGGGCCGTCGGCCCCAGACCCATCATCTGAGCGGCTTGAGGCGGGGTATATCCCACCTCGACCACCAGTCGTATTGCCTCGGCTTTGACCGCTGCCGGAATTTTTCTATGAGCCATGATTCACCTCGCAGGAGATTTTGCTCCTACTTGGTGGTCCTGAAAAACCCGGCCACTACAGCCGCGCTCCTACAGGGGGAGCGCGCTTGCGCGGGTGCTTTTATTTTGCAGCCATCAAGGCCTTGGTCATATCGAGCATGCGGTTCGAGAAGCCCCACTCGTTGTCGTACCACGAGAGGACCTTGACCAGGGTGCCTTCCATCACGCGCGTCTGCGTCGAATCGTAGATCGACGAGTGCGGGTTGTGGTTGAAGTCGATCGACACCAGCGGCGCGGTGTTGACGGCCAGGATGCCCTTGAGAGCGCCGTTGGCGGCTTCGTTGATGGCGGCGTCGATCTCTTCCTTGGTCGTCGCGCGGGCGGCGGTGAAGGTGAGGTCGACCACGGACACGTTGATCGTCGGCACGCGCATGGCGAAACCGTCGAGCTTGCCGTTGAGCTCCGGCAGGACCAGGCCGACCGCGGCGGCGGCGCCGGTCTTGGTCGGAATCTGGCTGTGGGTGGCGCTACGGGCGCGGCGCAGGTCCGAGTGGTAGACGTCGGTCAGCACCTGATCGTTGGTGTACGCATGGATCGTGGTCATCAGGCCGTGCACGATGCCGATCTTCGAGTGCAGCACCTTGGCCAGCGGCGCGAGGCAGTTGGTGGTGCAGGACGCGTTGGAGATGACCTCGAGCTTCGAGGTGAGCTTGTCGTCGTTGACGCCCATGACGAAGGTGCCGTCCACGTCCTTGTCGCCCGGGGCCGAGATGATGACCTTCTTGGCGCCGCCGGCGATATGGGCGCTGGCCTTGGCCTTGGAGGTGAAGAAGCCGGTGGACTCCAGGACCACGTCCACGCCGTGCTCGCCCCAGGGGAGCTTGGCCGGATCGCGCTCGGCAAAGACCTTGATGCGGTCGCCGTTGACGATCAGGTCGCCGTTGTCGACCGAGACCTCACCCGGGAAACGGCCGTGAGCCGTGTCGTACTGGGTGAGGTGGGCGTTGGTTTCCGCGTTGCCGAGATCGTTGATCGCGACGATCTGGATGTCCTGGCCGTTCTTCTTCGACTCATAGAGCGAGCGCAGGATGTTGCGACCGATGCGACCGTAACCGTTGATGGCGACCTTGATGGTCATGTGCAGCCTCCGGGTGGGATTTGCTAACGAGGTAAGGGCAGGTGCGTAAACCTCCATGGTAGCGGAACGTCGCAGGGGCCTGCTTGCTGCACCGCCGCGATCTGTCATCCGAGTCTCAGTCCGGCTGTGGCACACTTGCCCGTTCGCCCCGTCCGGAATCGTTTACAGGCTCATGAACGCCGTTCTCAAGCGCCGCACCATTGCCGCCCTGCTGGCCCTCGCCGTACCCGCCTTCGCCACCACCGTTCAGGCCTGGGGCGACATCGGCCACCGTATCGTCGCCGAGCTGGCCTTCCGCCAGCTGGACCCCTCGGCCAAAGCCGAGGTGGAGCGCCTGCTCAAGGCCGACGGGGACGATTCCCTGCCCGACGTCGCCAGCTGGCCGGACCGCCTGCGCGACAACCCGGAGACGAAGGAACTGGGGAAGGCCACCGGCCCCCTGCATTACATGGACTTCGTCGACGGTAAGTGCCACTACGTGCCCGCCCGGCAGTGCGCCGGTGGCAAGTGCGTGGTCGGCGGCCTCGAGAAGTACGTCGCCATCCTGGGCGACCGCCACAAGTCCAACGCCGAGCGGGCCGAAGCGCTGAAGTTCGTGGTCCACTTCGTGGGCGACGTGCACCAGCCGCTGCATGCCGGCAACCGCGACGACAAGGGCGGCAACGACTACCAGGTCCAGTTCGACGGCAAGGGCACCAACCTGCACAGCGTGTGGGACTCGAAAATGCTCTACACCCGCGACCTCAAGTGGCAGGCCTACGCCGACCGCCTGGCCGCCGAAGGCCCGGTCACGCTCCCGAAGCCCCAGGCGCCGCTGGATAACCCCTACGCCCAGTGGGCCGAGGAATCCTGCGAGATCGTGGCGAAGGACGGCTTCTATCCGGACTCGCACAAGGTCGACGACGCCTACGTCGCCAGAAACCTCCCGGTCGCCGAGACCCGCCTGCGTGAAGCGGGCAAGCGTCTCGCCGACCTGCTCAACAAGACGCTGGACTGATCCGCGCCCCGAATTCGTATTCGAAGACAAGGTAGACACAGATGACCGATATCCAGGTTCGCCGTACCAAGATCGTCGCCACCCTCGGACCCGCCACCGACGTGCCGGGCATGCTTGAGAAAATTCTGGAGGAGGGCGTGGATATCGTTCGCCTCAACCTCTCGCATGGCGTGCCTGACGACCACCGCGCCCGCGCCAACGCCGTGCGCGCCGCCGCGCTGAAGGTCGGTCGCGAAGTCGGCATCCTGGCCGATCTGCAGGGTCCGAAGATCCGCATCGAGAAGTTCGCCGACGGTCCGATCGACCTGATGGCCGGTGACAACTTCACCCTCGACTGCCGTCCGGACGCACCGGCCGGCACCCAGACCCACGTGGGCGTCAGCTACTACGACCTGCCCAAGGACGTCGTCCCGGGCGACGTGCTGCTGCTGGACGACGGCCTCATCGCGCTGTCGGTGCTGGAAATTTCGGGTACCGAAATCCGCACCCGCGTCATCATCGGTGGCCGCCTGTCGGCGCGTAAGGGTCTCAACCGCCAGGGCGGTGGCCTCAGCGTGTCCGCGCTGTCCGACAAGGACCGTAACGACATCAAGCTGGCCGCCGAGATGGGCGCCGACTTTCTCGCCGTCTCCTTCGTCCGTTGCGCCGAAGACCTGCACGAAGCCCGCCGCCTGATCCGCGAGGCCGGTGGCGACGCCGCCATCGTTTCCAAGATCGAGCGCGCCGACGCCATCCCCGTGCTCGGCGAAATCATCGACGCGTCCGACGTCGTCATGGTCGCCCGTGGCGATCTGGGCGTGGAAATCGGTGACGCCGAGCTCCCGGGCCTGCAGAAGAAGATCATTCGCGAGTCCGTGCAGCGCAACCGCTCGGTGATCACCGCGACGCAGATGCTGCAGTCGATGGTCCGCGCGCCGATTCCGACCCGCGCCGAAGTGCTCGACGTGGCCAACGCCGTGATCGACGGCACCGACGCCGTCATGCTTTCGGAAGAGACCGCGGCCGGTGCGCACCCGGACAAGGCCGTGGCCGCCATGCGCCGCATCTGCCTCGGCGCCGAGCGTCAGTTCGAGCCGCGCGGCGACCTGCGCCCGGACGTGCAGTCGCTCGACCGCAGCGACCAGGCCATCGCGCTCGCCGCCATGTCGCTGGCCGCTCAGGTCGGCGTGCGCGCCATCGTGGCGCTGACCGAGTCGGGTGCAACCGCCCAGTGGCTGTCGCGCTATCGCTTCGCGGTGCCCATCTATGCGATGTCGCCGTCCGACATGGCCCGCCGCCGCATGCTGATGCTCCGCGACGTGCAGCCGGTCGACTTCGCCCAGGGCAACCTCGATCCGGCGCACACCGCGCGCGCCGCGCTCCAGCACCTGTTCTCGCTGGGCAAGCTGACCAAGGGCGATCGCGTCATCCTGACCCACGGTGACCACATCGGCCGTGGCGGCGGTACCAACACCCTGAAGTTGCTGGTGATCGGGGACGACGGTATCGCGGACAGCCTGCGCGACCTGTAAGACGGTGTGGGGGCGTGCCTTGCGCGCGCCCCCACGTCAGGGTGTGATTTCACACGCAACGCAAACGCCCACAGGGTTAAACTCAACGCCCTGGTAAACCACCGAGGGCGTCATGATCCGCATTTCTTCCCGCACCGGCGCCATCGCCGCCGCCGTCCTCCTCCTTGCCGCGGGTTCCGCGCAGGCGCAGAACCTCCGCCGTGTCGCCCCCGAGCGTCTGACCGGCTACTGGTACCTCACCAACAAGTCCGTCAGCCCGGACGTGCCGAACACCGGCAAGAACCTCAATCAGCCGACCTGCGTCGCCGTCAGCTACATGATCGGCTCGGACGGTCGCACCCAGAACGCGAAGATCGAGAAAGTGGTCCCCGCCGGCGATCTCGGTCAGGTCGGCGTGAGCATCGTCAACCAGCTGGTCTACGTGAAGGGCAACCAGAACGGCACCGCCGTTCCCGTGCAGACCTACTACGTCACGGGCTTCAACCTGCCCGAGGACCCCGCCGCCAAGACGGCCCTCCTCGATAAGTGCAAACTGCCCGGCTACGACCAGACCACTTGATCGCATCGCACAACATGATTCGCGGGGTAGCCGTTTATACTCCGTCGGCTTTGCATACCACTAAATCCATGGAGTCCTCATGAGCATCGAAAACCTCGAAGAAATCGCGCAGGCGATGGTCGCCACCGGCAAGGGCATCATTGCCGTCGACGAGTCGACCAACACCATCCGGAAGCGTTTCGAAGCCGCCGGCGTCGAGAACACCGAGGAAAACCGTCGGGCCTACCGCGAGCTGCTCCTCACCGCACCGGGCCTGGGCGACCACATCTCCGGCGCGATCCTCTTCGACGAGACCATCCGTCAGAAGACCGGCGACGGCACCCCGCTCGTGGACGCGATGAAAAAGGCCGGCATTATCCCGGGCATCAAGGTGGACAAGGGCCCGGTGCCGCTGGCCGGCTTCCCGGGCGACGTCGTGACCGAAGGCCTCGACGGCCTGCGCGACCGTCTCAAGGAATACGCCCAGCTCGGTGCCCAGTTCGCCAAGTGGCGTGCGGTGATCAACATCACCGAGGACAACCCGAGCTCGACCGCCATCGAGGCCAATATGCACGCGCTGGCCCGCTACGCCGCGCTCTGCCAGGAAGCCGGCCTGGTGCCGATGGTCGAGCCCGAAGTCGTCATGGACAGCCCGGACAGCACGCACGACATCGACGTCAGCTACGACGTGCACGAGGCCGTCCTGCGCAGCCTGTTCAACGCGCTGTACGAGCAGAACGTCATGCTCGAAGGCACGATCCTCAAGGTCAGCATGGTCATCGCCGGCAAGCATTCGCCGGAACAGGCCTCGCCCGAGGAAGTCGCCGAAGCTACCGTCCGTGTGTTGAAGGCCACCGTGCCGGCGTCGCTGCCGGGCATCGTGTTCCTGTCCGGCGGCCAGTCCGACGCGCAGGCGACCGAGCACCTGGACCTGATCAACAAGCTGGGCCCGCATCCGTGGCCGGTCAGCTTCTCCTACGGTCGCGCCCTCGTCGCCGAGGCGCTGAACGTCTGGTCGAAGGATCTGAAGGGCAACGTCGCCAAGGCCCAGGCCGTGGTGCACGAGCGCGCCAAGGAAAACGGCGAGGCTGCGCTCGGGCAGTGGAAGAAGCGCTGAGTCTTGACTGCTTCGGAACATGAAAAAGGCGCCGGGTAACCGGCGCCTTTTTTTATTTCCCGTTTCGCGGCGTGCTTAGAAGCGATATTCCGCCGACACCGACGTCATGTTGGTCGACAGATCCAGACCGTCCTTCTTGGCATCGTAGTGGTCGTAGTTGATGCCCATGCTCCAGTTCCTGTTGAAGTCATAGCCTACGCCCGCACCCGCATACCAGCTGGTCTTGTCCAGATCGTGGCGGTTGATGTCGTCGTTGCTGGTGCCGTGGCCCTTCCACGAGTAGATACCGGCACGGCCACTGATGTACCACTTCGGATCAATATTGAAGTGGCCATTCACGCCGGCGGTCCAGCCGTGCAGCTCGGACTTGCGACGATCAACGACGCGATCGCTGTTGAAGACATTCTTAGCGTGGATGTTGCCCAGGTCGTTGTAACCGGCCTCGACGCCCAGGGCAGCCCACGGGCTCACTGCCCAGCGGTAGCCGCCGTTGACCGCGTAACCGGTGTCGTGGCCGTCATAACGGCCCTTGTCCACGGAGGTGCGACCGACGTTGCCGTTGACGAACCAGCCAGCGCCGTTGGCGTCTTGCGCAAAGGCCGGAGCCGCAACGGAACCGGCGGCGACGAGGGCGAGCGCGATGAGGGTCTTCTTCATGGTGGATCTCTCCTGCTTTTCTTCTTGTTCGCTGCGACGGCCATGGGGGAATGCCACCGACAACGGCGCGGGGCCGGGGTGCCTCGCGTGAAAAATTAGATAAGGCCAGGCCTTTGAGATTCAATACCGGTCAGTGCAGTATTAATAAAAATTTAAGCCGCGACGGGGTGGCGTCGCGGCTTAAAGGTTTGAGCGTAAAACGTTGTTACGTGGCGAACGTGTCGCTTAGAAGCGGTATTCACCCGCCAGCGAGACGATACCGGTCGAGCGCTTGATGCCGCGCGAGATTTCGCCGGTAGCGTTGTTCTTGACCTTGCCCGCGTCAGCGTGGAAGTAGTCGTAGTTGGCGCCAACGCTGAAGTGCTCGTTGATATCCCAACCGGTGCCGACTCCGCCGTACCAGCTGCCACGGTCGGCCTTGCCGCCGTTGGAGAAGCCCAGATCCTGGCTAACGCTGTTGTTGTAGTTCTGGTTGTTGTCGTTGGCGCGGAAGTAGCCGCCATGCGCGCTGAGGTACCAGCCCTGAACCAGGTTGACCTTACCGTTCACACCGACCATCCAGCCGCGCAGCGCGTTGCGCGTGCCCTTCTGATCGACGTCCTGGCCGTCTTCGAAGACGTTCTTGACGCGGTAGTTGCCGAGATCCGCATAGCCGGCTTCAAGGCCCAGGCCGAGATCCGGGCCGACCTTCCAGCGATAGCCGCCGAGCAGGCCGTAGCCGGTGCGACGGTCCTTGTTTCCCTTGAGGAAATTGAAACCGCCGTTGTTGCCGTCACCGAAGCCGCCATTGTCGCTGCCATTGGTGCGGCCGACCTGGGCGCCGATGAACCAGTTACCGCTACCGACGGCCTGGCTGGGCTGATAGTTGCCGGTCACTGCCGGGTTGGAATCCTGTGCGAAGGCCGGAATGGCCGCAAACGAGGCGCAAGAGACTGCAAGGGCAAGGGCTGCCTTTTTCATGGGACTGTTCCTCTTATTTTCGGGGCGGCCAACACCCAGGGGGAAGGGGGAGTGATGCTGGCCTTGTACGATTAGAGGCCTTCGTACCTGAAGAGATTCAAAAAGCAGAACTAAAAGATTAAGGCTTGGTTAACTTCCCTGCCGCGGCATGAACATCCACGACAAGCTCATGCCGGATGCGCGACAATCGTGGTTTTTCCGCCGCCTGTTAACTGGAGAATGCCGATGACGACACGCCGCGAACGCGCAAACGCGATCCGCGCCCTGGCCATGGATGGTGTCCAAGCCGCCAATTCCGGTCATCCGGGCATGCCCATGGGCATGGCCGACATCGCCGAGGTTCTGTGGGGAGATTTCCTTCATCACAACCCGACGAACCCGCACTGGCCCAATCGCGACCGCTTCGTTCTGTCGAACGGTCACGGCTCGATGCTCCAGTACGCCCTGCTGCACCTGACGGGCTATGACCTCGGCATCGAAGACCTCAAGCACTTCCGCCAACTGGGCTATCGCACGGCCGGCCACCCTGAGTACCACCACACCCCGGGCGTCGAGACCACCACCGGTCCACTCGGCCAGGGTCTGGCTAACGCTGTCGGTTTCGCGATCGCCGAGGAAGTCCTCGCCGCGCGCTTCAACCGCCCGGGCCACGACATCGTCGATCACCACACCTTCGTGTTCGTCGGCGACGGTTGCCTGATGGAAGGCATCTCGCACGAAGTGTCCTCGCTCGCCGGTACGCTCAAGCTCGGCAAGCTCGTCGCGATCTACGACGACAACGGCATCTCGATCGACGGCGAAGTCCATGACTGGTTCACCGACAACACAGCCGAGCGCTTCCGCGCCTACGGCTGGAACGTCGTGGTCGGTGACGACGACAAGCCGGTCGACGGCCACGATGGCGAAGCCATCAAGAAAGCCATCGCCTCGGCCACCGGCCAGAGCGAAAAGCCCTCGCTGATCATCTGCAAGACGATCATCGGCTTCGGTTCGCCGAATAAGGAAGGCAAGGAATCCTCACACGGCGCCGCTCTGGGTGCGGACGAAATCAAGCTCACGCGCGAGCGCCTGGGCTGGAACTACGGTCCTTTCGAAATCCCGCAGACCATCTACGATTCGTGGTCGGCGAAGGAAAAGGGCGCACAGAGCGAGCAGGCCTGGAACGAAAAGTTCGACGCGTATGCGAAGGCTTTCCCGGAACTCGCCGCCGAGTTCAAGCGTCGTACCTCGGGCGAGCTGCCGGGTAACTGGAAGAAGGATTCCGACGCCTACATCGCCAAGCTTCAGGCCGAAGGCCCGGTCGTGGCTTCGCGCAAGGCATCGCAGATGGCGCTCGACGCGTTCGGTCCGCTTCTTCCCGAGCTGATCGGTGGCTCCGCGGATCTGGCTCCGTCGAATCTCACCATCTGGAAGGGTTCCAAGAACATCGCCGACGGCGGTGCCGAAGGCAACTACATCCACTATGGCGTGCGCGAGTTCGGCATGTCGGCGATCTCCAACGGCATCGCGCTGCACGGTGGTTTCGTGCCGTACGACGCGACGTTCCTGGTCTTCTCCGACTACGCCCGCAACGCGGTGCGCATGTCCTGCCTGATCCCGGCTCACGCGATCCACGTGTACACGCATGACTCGATCGGTCTGGGCGAAGATGGTCCGACCCATCAGCCGGTGGAACACCTCGGTTCGCTGCGCCTGATCCCGAACAACCGCGTGTGGCGCCCGGCCGATGCGGTCGAGTCGGCCGTGTCCTGGCAGAAGGCGATCGAGCGCACGGGCAACCCGTCGTGCCTGATCTTCTCGCGTCAGAACCTCAAGCATAATCCGCGCACGGAAGAGCAGGTCGCCAACATCGCCAAGGGCGGCTACGTCCTCTGGGAATCGGCCGAGAAGTTCAAGGCGATCATCATCGCCACGGGCTCCGAAGTCGGTATGGCCGTCGAAGCCGCACAGGCACTCGGCGACCAGGGCATCCCGGTCCGCGTCGTCTCCATGCCCTGCACCGAGGAATTCGACGCGCAGCCGGCCGAATACCGCGAAGGCGTCCTGCCGTCGTGGTGCCGCGCCCGCGTGGCGGTGGAAGCCGCCAGCGTCGATTTCTGGAGCAAGTACGTCGGCCTCGACGGCACGGCGGTCGGCATGACGACCTTCGGCGCTTCGGGCCCGATCGACAAGCTGTATGAGCACTTCGGCATCACGACCACGGCTGTGGTCGATGCGGTCAAGAGTGTCGTCAAGTAAGTCGCGTTCTTGTCTGTAAAGCTGGCGACCCAGGGGCCCGGGTCCGGTATCGCACCGGACCCGGGCCCGTTCGTTTGAGGAGGCCCTAGAGTAAACATGACTATGAAGATTGCTGTTGTCGGCACAGGTTATGTCGGACTGTCGAATGGCGTTCTGCTTTCGAAGATCGCCGAAGTCGTCGCGCTGGATATCGTCGAGAGCAAGGTGAAGATGCTCAACGAGCGCCGCTCGCCGATCGTGGACGCCGAACTGGTCTCGGCTCTGGCCAGTGACGGACTGAATTTCCGTGCAACGCTGGATCCACGGGATGCCTACGAAAATGCCTCGTTCGTCATCATCGCGACACCGACCGACTACGACCCCCAGACCAACTATTTCAATACCGGCTCCATCGAGACGGTGATCGGGCAGATTCTGGAGATCAACCCGAAGGCGACGATGATCATCAAGTCGACCATTCCGGTGGGTTATACGCGCAAGCTGCGCGAACGTTTCGGCGTCGAGAACATCATCTTCTCGCCGGAGTTCCTGCGCGAAGGCAAGGCGTTGTACGACAACCTGCACCCATCGCGAATCATTGTGGGTGATCACTCGCAGGAGGCGAAGGCCTTTGCCGAGCTTCTGCAGCGTGGCGCGGAGAAAAAGGACATCCCCGTTCTCTTTACCGATTCGACCGAGGCTGAGGCGATCAAGCTGTTCGCCAATACCTATCTCGCCATGCGCGTTTCGTACTTCAACGAACTCGATACGTACGCGGTGACGCACGGCCTGGACAGCCGACACATCATTGAAGGCATCTGCCTGGATCCTCGCATCGGCGCCGGCTATAACAATCCATCGTTCGGCTATGGCGGCTACTGCCTGCCCAAGGATACCAAGCAGCTGCTGGCCAACTATCAGAGCGTGCCGCAGACACTGATCAAGGCCATCGTCGAGTCGAACACGACGCGTAAGGACTTTATCGCTGACGATATTCTGCGGCGAAAGCCGAAGGTGGTGGGTATCTATCGCCTGATCATGAAGAGCGGATCGGATAATTTCCGCTCGTCGAGCATCCAGGGGATCATGAAGCGCATCAAGGCCAAGGGCGTGGAAGTCATCGTGTATGAGCCCGTACTCGAGTCGGAAGAGTTCTTCCATTCCCGAGTCGTCAACGATTTGCCGAAGTTCAAGAAGGAAGCTGATGTGATCATCAGTAACCGGATGGCTGAGGCGCTTTCCGATGTGGCGGATAAGGTCTATACGCGCGATTTGTTTGGCGATAATTGAGGTTGGGGATCGGGCGCTTTCGCGCCCGGTGATCCTGCAGCCGCAGTCCTGTCGCCACGCGGTGACAAGCTTCGTTAAGCTTCACGCGACAGAGCCGGCAACGCTGTTAAAAAAGGCCCCAATGGGGCCTTTCTCGTTTATCGGCCTTGATGAAGTGGTTCGTGCAGCTTTGCCCCGCAAGTATGGGGATCGCCAATGCAATGCGGACCATTTCCGCCGCGTCGGGTTGCGCGGTCGTATTCCCGGGCAGCCCACACTGGCTTTACGTGATGCTGCCGCCAATGGCTGGTGCCCGGCCCTCTTGTTCTGGACGGGACTTTTTCTGGTGCAACAACTATCGCTTGCCCGTGTTCGGTGACGATGAAGGTGCGATCGCGCCCGTTGCTAGCAGTCCATCACACCGCTCGGCCCGCCGCGTCGTAAAGGACGAAGTTGCCATCGCGTTGCATGATCGCCTGTACTGCGCCACGGCCATGCGTGTTTGTAGACCAGATTGCTCGCCACGCGCCGTCTGTTCAGTAAACGACGAAATTTCCGTCACTCTGCATGATGGCGACATAGCGCCCGTCTTTAGAGTGCATACTTTCTCTGGCCATCAAGCTCTCACCTGGCACCGGGAGAGCATGTCGTTGAAGGTACGGTCGACGATCCAGCTGGTGAGGTTTGTGGGTGCCCAGTTGCCGAAGCGATGCCCGCTGCGGTGCGAGCGTTTTCGTCGGTGACACGTGCGCCGGCCACCAGGTCGAGCCACTGAGCGCGGAGACGACGGACAAGCTCCCAGGCGGCATCCGCGTCGTAAGTCGGATCGCTGTCCATCATGATGTAAACGTCCGCATCGATAAGGGCGAACATGCGGCGCACGCCGTTTCCCTTGCCTTGCTAGCGCTTGTGGAACACCTCTGTCGCTGTCCGATGGGCGACCTCGGCCGTGCCGTCCGTCGAGTTGTTGTCGAAATATGGTGATCTGAGCCTGCGGAAGGCTCTTGCGGAAACCCTAGGCGACGGCAGGGATCGCCAAGGCCTCGTTGAAGCAGGGGATCAGGACCGCGACGAGGGGTGGGCGGCTTCCATTGGGACGAACTCCGTTCAGCGGGGGGCAGGCACGATGGGACGTTCACCGGGGCGGAATGCCCACGCCGGACGGGCTGAAGGGCGCGCCCACCAATGCGGCACCTTCATTTTTTTTGCCTTCTCCGGGGTCTCCCCTTACCATGCATGACGCGCCACGCTGGCATGTCAAGGGATGTGCTGCCTCGCGGTCGCAGGCGGCGAGGTGACGCCAGCGTCCGCAATTGGATTCACTTGCGTGAGTGCAAACACGAATGTCGCCAACGGGACGTCATCCTGGGGCAATCACCACTGATTGAGACTGATCGCATGCCTGAGGATGGTTTATGAAGCAGGCACTGGACGAACAACGCCTCGCGGTCATCCGTGCCCGCCTCCTCAGGATGCATTTCGAAAGCGGCGTTGGACACATCGGTGGCAACCTTTCGGCCGTCGATGCCTTGGCCTTGCTCTTTAATGAGCGCATGGGCGAGCATGATCGCTTCCTGCTTTCGAAGGGCCACTCCGCCGGTGCCCTGTACGTTGCATTATGGAGCGCCGCAAAACTCTCGGATGAGGACCTGCGCACATTTCATCGTGACGAGACCCTCCTCGCGGGCCATCCGCCGGCAAGTGGTATCGCCGACATTCTGTTCGCGACGGGCAGCCTCGGTCACGGGTTGTCACTGGCCTCGGGGACGGCGCTGGCACTGAAACTCCAGGGGCTTCCCGGCCACACGTATTGCCTCATGTCCGATGGCGAATGGCAGGAGGGATCGACCTGGGAAGCGTTGATTTTCGCCGCCCATCGGCGCATGAGTGGCCTTACCGTGCTCGTCGATCACAACGGTCTGCAGGGGTTCGGCCGCACGCACGACGTGGCGTCCATGTTCCCGCTGTCCGAGCGGCTTAAGGGCTTCGATGTCGATCTGCATCTGGTTTCCGGCCATGACCTGGACCAGATGCGCGGTGCTATCGATGCGGCTACCGATCGCCTGAAGGTCATTGTTCTCGAGACCATCAAAGGCAAAGGCGTCTCTTTCATGGAAAATCGCATGGAATGGCACTACCTGCCGCTGAAGGAGCCGGATTACCAGCAGGCTCTCGTCGAATTGGGCCAGGCATGAGGACGCAACTCTGCGATGCGCTTGTGGCGCGCGCGAAAGATCCCCGCATGGTGTTCCTGACGGGTGATCTGGGCTTTATGGCGCTCGAAGCGCTGCAGACCGCCATGGGCGATCGATTTATCAATGCGGGCGTCGCTGAGCAGAATATGATTTCCGTGGCGGCCGCGATGGCCCGGCAGGGTATGAGCGCCTGGGTCTACAGCATCGCTCCTTTTTGCTATGCCCGGCCTTTCGAACAGATTCGCAACGATGTCGCCTTTCATGGGCTTCCCGTCCGTCTCATTGGCAACGGTGGCGGCTACGGCTACGGCGTGATGGGTCCGACGCACCACGCCATCGAGGACTACGGCGTCCTCCTCACTTTGCCGAATATGCGAGTGTATGCGCCGGTCTTCGATCAGGACGTTGCCGCGGTGATCGACAAGGCGGCGGGCGATATCAGGGCCGCCTATATTCGTCTGGGCCGGGGCGAGCCGCCCGTCGGCTTCGAGGTGCCCGCATACGCGCCGTGGCGTGAACTGGTGAGCGGTGCGGCGATGCCGGTGATCGTGGTTGGCCCGCTTGCCGGGACGTATATCGATAGCCTGCAGCGTCTTCCCTTTGAAACGAGGCCGAGCTTGTGGGCAGTTTCCGAACTGCCGTTGGCGTTGAACCCGCTTCCGCAAGACCTTCTCGATAAAATGATCGCGGCCAAGAAAGTAGTCGTTGCCGAAGAGCACGTCGCTCATGGCGGCTTTGCCTCGGACCTTTCCATGTATTTGCTAGGTCGGGGGAAGGGCGTTGCGCTCGTCCATCTCCATGCAAAAGCACACCACTATTCCCGTTACGGATCCCAGGCCTACCTGAGGGCGCAATCGGGACTTGATCCGCAGACCTTACTTGGCGCCGTGGGTGCCGGCTGACCATGAACGACCTTAATCAACATATCCGCGCGCTTCACGGCCCCATCCTCGTGACGGGCAGCGCAGGCTTCGTGGGCGCCAATCTTTTTCGAAAGATTCTTGCCCTTCGTCCGGACGTTTACGCTGTCGTTCAGAGCTCGACCAACTGGCGCCTTGAGGGCGTCGGCGAAGCGAATCTGGTCGAGGCCAACGTGAATGATGCCGCAGCGTTGAGACACCTGGTCGAGGAGATTTGCCCACGAACGGTGTTTGACTGCGTGGCTTATGGCGCCTATTCGTTCGAGCAAGATCCGCGACTGATTTACGAAACGAATTTCCAGTCCATCGTCAGCTTGACGACGATGCTGGCGGATCGTTCCATCAGTGCGTATATCCATGCTGGCAGTTCATCGGAATACGGCAGTAACAGCGCAGCCCCGCAGGAAGACGCGCGGTGCGAGCCCAATAGCCACTATGCCGTATCAAAAGTCGCTGCGGCCGAGTATCTCTCCTACCTGGGGAAGGAGCGCGCGTTTCCCTGCGTCAATCTTCGTCTCTACTCGGTTTACGGGCCTCTCGAAGACGGTTCGCGGCTCATCCCGAATCTCATCTACAAGGCGTTGCAGGGTTCGCTTCCGCCCTTCGTTGACCCGGCGACTTCACGGGATTTCGTTCACGTTGACGACGTTTGTGCGGCTTTCATTTACGCTGCGGCGAAGATGAATCCCGATCTCTACGGCGAGAGCCTCAATATCGGGTCGGGACGTTGTACGACGATCGAATCGCTCGCCGCCATCACGCGTGACGTCTTCGGTGTGACGGAGGAGCCTCGCTTTGGTGCCATGGAGGGGCGATCGTGGGATCTCGCCGACTGGTTCTCCGATCCGACGAAAGCTCACGACATGCTGGGTTGGCAGGCTCAGATATCTCTCGAGGATGGCCTTCGGTCAACTTCCGGGTGGGTTGCTACGCTGAGCGAGGATGAACTTGCGCAGCGGTCGAAGAAGTCGACTAACCGAAAGCGTCGCAGTGTTTCGGCCATCATCGCCTGTTACAAGGATGAGCCGGCCATTCCAGTCATGTACCGGCGCCTGAAAGACACGTTCTCGCGTCTTGGCATCGATCACGAGATTATTTTCGTCAACGACTGCAGTCCGGACGATAGCGCTGCGGTCATTCAAGCCATTTCAGCTAGTGACCCGTGCGTTATCGGTATCACGCATTCCCGCAATTTCGGCTCGCAGATGGCCTTCCGCAGCGGGATGGAGCTGGCATCGAAGGATGCGGTTGTGTTGCTTGACGGCGACCTTCAGGACCCGCCCGAACTGATCGAGGCCTTCTACGCGAAGTGGGAAGAAGGCTTCGACGTCGTTTACGGTCGTCGCGTGCAACGCGAGATGCCCTGGCATTGGGGGCTGTTGTACAAGGCCTTCTATCGTGTGTTCGCGGCATTCAGTTACGTTCAGATCCCTCTCGATGCGGGCGACTTCTCGCTGATCGATCGCAAGGTCATGCAATGGCTGCTCGATTGCCCGGAGCGTGACTTGTTCATGCGAGGTTTGAGGGCTTATGTCGGCTTTCGGCAGACCGGTGTCGACTATGTTCGACCAGAGCGGATGTTCGGCCATACGACCAACACGCTTACCAAGAACATCGACTGGGCGAAGAAAGGCATTTTTTCGTTCAGCAACGTGCCACTCACGCTCCTGACGACCGCCGGACTTGGCCTGCTTGCGCTGTCAGTCGTGGCGGCAATCGTCGTTGCAACCTTGCGTATCGTCTGGCCGGATATCGCGCCTCGTGGTGCGACGACTATGCTCATCGCGGTACTGATGTTCGGTTCCCTGAATCTGTTCGGGATCGGCCTGGTCGGTGAGTACATCGGTAAGATCATGCTGGAGGTCAAGCAACGGCCTCGGCTTATCCGGGCTGCGCTGATCCGCCATGGCGTCATAACGCCACAGGTTGCGAGGCCCTCCCGCACGCGATCCTTCGATGAAAGAAGCTCCGGATAAATTCATGCAGAGCCAGACGACAGAAAATTCGCAGGGACCTGGCGACCGTGTCGAGCGCGTATGCCCGGTATGCGGCAGTCCTTCCGCCAGTGCGCGACGCTTTCTTGACGAGCGGATCGATCCATCGCGGCTCAACGAATACAGTTTCGCGTCGCGCAAAGAGCCGGAATTCTTTAACTATCGTATGGTCCAGTGCGTGACGTGCGACGTCGTGTTCGTGGACCGGCCGCCATCGCAGCAAGCGCTTCATCAGGCCTATCACGTCGCGGAGTACGACAGCTCGGAAGAAGCCGAGGACGCAGCGGCTGCTTACCTTCGCGAACTGGAGCCCATCCTCCAGCGGATCGACTTGGGAGCCGCGCTGGAAATCGGTACAGGCACCGGTATCCTGCTCGAGGGGCTGGCGACGCGCGGCTTCTCGCAGGTAGCGGGCGTCGAGCCTTCGACGGCGGCTATCAAGGCGGCGCCCGCCCACCGACGGCCCTGGATCCGCGAAGGGATCTTTCAGGAAGACGACTATCAGCCGGAATCGTTCGATCTCATTTGTTGCTTCATGACACTCGAGCACGTCAAAGAGCCGCGCGAGATCGCGGAATCCGTTCATCGGCTGCTAAAGCCGGGCGGCGCGTTTGTCACCGTGACCCACGATTACCGAAGTGCCGTCAATCGCTTGCTCGGACGTCGGTCCCCGATCATCGATGTCGAACACATGCAGCTGTTTTCCCCGCAGAGCATCGTGGAGTTGTTCCAGCGTTCGGGTTACCAGCAGGTGGTGGCGCGTCCGTTTGCGAACCGCTACGCGCTCTCGTACTGGGTGCGTCTTATGCCCCTCGGCGCGACGCTGAAGCGCGTGACTTCACGACTGCTCGCGAGTCTCGGTTTGGCCAGTAATAAGGTTTCGATCAACGTAGGGAATATGGTGGCGGTCGGCTACCGACAAGTGGACGCCGTTCGGCACGACTCGTGAGGCTGGACGTCCGTTTCATCAAGTTTCTGATGGTTGGGGCACTGAACACGCTGTTCGGCCTGGGTATCTATGCACTGCTGATTCGCGCCGGAGTGCCCATCTGGGGTGCTTTGATTGGCGGTAATGTCGCCGGAATTGTTTTCAACTTCTTCACGACGGGGCACCTCATCTTTTCGACGGTCGCCGTCTCCAGGGCGCCACGTTTCGTCGTGGCGTATCTGGCGTGCTACGCCATCAACTACCTCGCGCTCGCGGGATTCGCTTGGCTACATCTGGGTCCCATCGAAAGTCAGGTCGTGTTGACGCCCTTCATGGCGGTCGTGTCCTATGTTCTGATGTCCCGATACGTTTTCCGCTCAGATCAGCCATAAAGCTATCGTTCGCCCGCTTCCGGAATATGCGATGCCACTTTCCCTGAATATTTCATCCGAAGCCAAAAGGGCGCTCGTCGTCGGGCTACTCTTTGTGTTCGTGTTTTTTGCATGGGAGGGTCGGCAGGGCTTCAGTCTCTGGGACGAAGGTTACCTGTGGTATGGCATCCAGCGCGTCATGCACGGAGAGGTGCCGATCCGTGACTTCCAGGCTTACGACCCTGGACGCTACTACTGGAGCGCCCTGATTATGTGGGTGAGCGGTAGCAGTGGTATCTCAGCGGTGCGCTATACCCTTGTGATCCTTCAGGCTGCCGCGCTCGTGCCGGTATTGGCCTGGCTCGGTGCGAGCAGCAATAAGCGGGGGGCCGGAACCTATCTCTTCATTTGCGCATTGACGCTCATGGTCTGGATGGTGCCTCGCCACAAGCTCTTCGACATTAGTATCTCGATAGGTCTGGTTTGCGTCCTCGCTGCCTGGACCCTTCGTCCGACGACGCGTCGCTATTTTGGAGCGGGCGCCTTCGTGGGCTTCGTGGCGTACTTCGGGCGTAATCACGGCATCTATGGTGCCCTCGCCAGCATCGGGATCCTGGTGTACCTGGCGGTTCGATGCGAAGACTGGCATGCCTGGTGGAGAGGCATCGCATCGTTCGTTGTGGGTGGGTTTGTCGGCTATCTGCCGATGTTCGTCACCATGCTTCTCGCACCGGGATTCACGTCGGCGCTTATTGAAAGCATCAAGTTCCTGTTCGACGTCAAATCGACCAATCTCCCCCTTCCTATCCCATGGCCTTGGCTAGCGCGGTTCGGCACCGTCGGGCTGGTGGATGCATTCCGCGACTTGACGCTGGGGATGTTTTTCCTTTCGACGCTGGCCTTCGGTGCGTCGGCCATCATCTATGTGCTCTTTTGTCGCTGGAGGCATCGGGCCGTGTCTCCGCTGCTGGTGGCATGCGCATTTGCCGCCATCCCATACGCCCATTACGCATTCTCGCGCGCCGATGCGGGCCATCTCGCACAAGGGATCTTTCCGACGCTGATCGGCATCCTGACGTTGGCTGGCACCAGATCCGCGCTGTCGCGTTATTTCATAGCGGTTCCGCTGTGTGTAGCGAGCATCTTCGCCATGCTGCCGCTGCATCCAGGGTGGCAGTGCATGGGTGCGAGACATTGCGCACTGATGAATATTGACGGAGACAGCCTTCGGGTTGATGCCGTCGCCGAGAAGGATGTCTTGCTTCTGCAAAAACTGAAGCGTGACTTCGGCTCCACGGGGCGGCCTTTCTTTGTCGCGCCCCTGTTGCCCGGCGCATATGCATTGCTGGGTGCGCGCTCACCGACCTGGGAAATATACACGGCGTGGAATCGCAGTGATGCGTTCCAGCAGGATGAAATCGCCAGGCTCAAACAGGCCAGGCCGGCATTCGTGGTCGTGTATGACCTTCCCCTGGACGGGCGTGAAGAGCTTAGGTACAAAAATACCCATCCGCTGATGGATCAGTACATCAAAGACAACTTCGAGCGCCTCGAGGGGTATTCGGTCAACCCGGCTCATGAGGTCTACCGTTCTCGGGACGCCGCTAGAGGATCACGCTGAATTTATGCCGCGGCCAGGCAGTCAGCGACGAGTTGCCTTCACGAAGTACCCCAAGGGATCTTCCTTGGCACCTAGTCCGAAGAGTTCGGCCACATGGGCGGCCACGACGAAGCCAGCGGTAAGCGGCAGCGTCACGATGAACAGGGGGAGTGTCCATAGCGATCTTGCGATCGATCGCGTCGGGGCGAGTCTGAGCGAGAGCACGACCAGCTTGCTCGCAATGGCGGTGATGTCGGTGCCTCGCTCTGCGATCTCCACGGCGTGGAAGCCATTCGCCTCGAAAAGCCTGGTCAGGCGCTCACGCGTGAAACGGTGGAAATCGTAGGGAACATGATGGCGGCGCGCTGACCAGGGAACGGTGACGAGTAGCGTCGCGTCGTGCCTGAGGCATCGTGCGACTTCGCGAACGACGACATCGGGATCCTCGACGTGTTCGAGGACTTCGATGCAAATGGCGCTGTCGAAAGACGCGTCAGGAAAGGGGATAGTTCGTCCATCGTAATACGTGATCCCCTCGCGTCCCTGTTTCATGCCGAATTCCTCGGCATTCCCGATATCTATGCCCTGGTAACGAGCGGTGGGCGGCAGCCATTCGCGCCAGGGTGATTCACCCGCGCCGACGTCCAGCACATTGCCGTCCAGTCGGGCCATCGCCGGGCGCAGCGGCCGCACAATCGTCAGCAGTTGCAGGTCGACCATGCACCTGACCCTGAACATGAAGGGATTTGATGAGGGCTTCTTTACCGAAATGGGTTTGAATGCCTCTGTCTGCATGGCCTGCGTCACTGTCTGGATGGCTTAAGGATATGAAGCTGGGGTTACGGTACTTTCGATAGTGCGGGGCGCGGAGCGTAGCGGATAGCGTCGTAGCTACCGAAATCCAGTGTCCCGTCGCGGCGATATACGGCATCGTAGTCCGTTAGCCATGCCTGTGCATCGTCGCCTTTGCGGATGAGTACCCATCCCGGCGCATTCAGTCTGCGCGCGACGCGGTCGAGGAACTTACGTCGCAAGTCCGCCGGAAGATAGAGGTAGTTTTCCGGCCCATGGTAGGCGCTCCAGGGCAACCCTGGGGTAGCGCCTTCAAGGTTCAGTGATGGGTCAAGGACGGTCACAAATTCGTGGCTTGCCGCCCAGATGGTTCGCATTCCGTGCGCCGCGTCACTGCCGGCAGTAGCCGGCGGATTGGGTCCCGCCATGGTCTGGTTGCTTGCCGCGCCCGCCGGATTCATGTAGCTGAAAGCCTGTATGGCGCGTTTCGGATGGAAGTCCAGAAGATTTCCATCCGCCGTCACGCTTGCCCAGTTATGCCAGTTAGCCAACATTGGGTATACGAGGATGGCCGCGAGGAGACCGTTCGTCGTGACTCTCACCATAGGGGCGTGGTTTTCATGCCGAAGCGTGATCAGGAGCAGAACGAAAAAGGCACAGACATTGAGCAGGTTGTTGTCGTGACTCCGACCGAGGAAGTACGACGTGACGCCGAAGGCGGCAAGAAGGAGAATCACGATGCGATGGGTCTGCGCGTCGTCCGGCGCGCGACGCAGTCTTTCGTACAGCGCCATCGCTCCCAGTGTCCCGGCCAGGGCGAAGAACCAGATGATGCCGAACGGGCGCACCGGCACCGGTCCCGGAGGATATAAGACGTACGCAAAGTAGGCGTCGGCGGTTGGAAAGATTCCGTAGCCAAGGCGATACGCGCCTATAAAGCCAATGCAGGCCACCAGGAGCCAGCTTCCCAGCGTGACATTCGCCCACACGAAACTGCGCAGGCGGTCTTTCTTCTCGGCGCCGACGCAGCGAGCCCAGACATAATAAGGCCATCATACCGCGCTGACCTGAAACGCACTTTCGGGGGACCAAAGGCAGGGAGGTCGCCATCAAGCCCAGGAGAGCGGCTCCCAGACAGAGGTAGATGGCCACTGTTAGAGGCTTGTTGTCCATGTCGTTGCGTCGAGACCCTTGTCAATGTGGCGAAATGGGGCCAGCGACTCGCATGTGCCCCTGGGCGACCGAGTCGGCAGCCATCATAGCGTGCCGCACCGCACTCCCGTGCCCGGGGGGACTACCTCGGTGCCAGAAGTTCGCCAAGACGATCAGGGGCGCTGCCCAGACGTGCCAAGTGAGCATATTGCAGCGGTCCCGATGCGTGGAGCGTGGTGCTCATCGTTTCGCCGTCGACACTCCACGTCAGTTTGAGAGGAGCTGGCGACCTATTTCGCAAGAGCGCTGCTAACGATTCAAAGGAATACGGTTTGCCATTGATTGCATCGATTTTGATGCCGGGGGCCAGTCCCGCCTTGAACGCAGGACCTTCCCACGCCACGCTGCGAATCACGCCGCCCTTGCCGATAGTAAATCCGATGGCGCTGGAGAAATCGCTGGCGCCGCTGTCCAACTCGTTTGCGCGGCTGTAGTCGCTTGGCGTTCCATCGAAGACGAGTCGATAGCCCTCACGCTCGATGCCATTGAGGACAATGGTGGGGTCGTGGGTATCCAGCCGCTTGCGCAGGAAGCCTGCCCAGTCCAAGGGTGCTACACGGTTGAGCGCAGCGCACACATCGGCAAACGCGTAGGTTCTCGTTGACAGATCGCCTTCGGCTCCACCGGCAAAGAAGTCCCGCGCAAAGTCATCGATACCTTTCACCTCATGGGTCTGCTCACGAATCTCCGCATCGACGGCCAGCCAGAGGAATACACCCTCACCGTAGTAATCCTCACGCCGTTGCCAATCACGCCACGACGTGGAGCGGCCGCCGGCGGTAATGATCGCATCGTTGGTACTGTCCTGCAGCGACTTCCAGGTGCGTCCCTTCTGAGCGAGCACCTGCGCCGCACCCACCGCCAGCGCATCCAGCGTTTCCTGTTTCGTCCGCAGTCCGGAACGCGCCGCCAGCACGCGCCCCCAGAACTCGGTCTGGCCCTCGTACACCCACAGTAGGCTGCCCCGTGCGGGCGTGTTGAAGTCAGCTGTCCAAAGATCGGCAGGCTGGCGATAACGCCCGTTCCACGAATGGACGAACTCATGCGCCAGAAGGTCCGCGTTGATGAGGTCGCGCTCGTCCCCGGCAAAATAGTCCGGCGGCAAGGTGTCGGTGCTGGACTGTGCCTGCTCGCTGCCGCCGGGACCGGGTAGCGCGTTGTCCAGCGCCAGCAGGAAATCGTAGTGTCGGTAATGCCGCTTCGGGAACACCTTGCCTGCCTGCTGCACCATCGCCCGAAGCGCGTCGAGTTGGGCCGATTTGATGGCGATCCTGCGCTCGTCATCGGCAAACACATTCAGGGTGACCGGCGCTTCGCCTTTGCGCGCTAGCGCATAACGCCCGACGTGGCGCGACGCATAGACGGGCGAGTCGACCAGTGTCTCCAATGACGTCGTGCGAAACCCTGAGGCATCGCCCGGGTTGCTCTCCAGCGCCGTGGCGGAGGCGAAGCCATTTGGCAAGGTAACTCGTGCGCTTACAGGGATATTGCGCGTGAACCACCCTGCCGGGTAAAGCACAACGTTTTGCCAGGGTACCGTGACCGTGGACGCGGTCATGACAACGGCGCCCTGGCGAAGACTGAAGGGCGACAGGTACTGGAACGACACGTCGAGCGCTTTCGCGTCGGCCGGAACGTCCACATGGAAGGCGAACATGTTGACGGTATCGCGTTCCCATTTCAGGGGCCGGCCGTTCGATACGACGGTCAAGCCTGTGAGGCCCGCTACCGACGCCGTCGGGGCATGGCTTGCGGTTTCCCATTGCGGGTACAGGAGGACCATGGGTCCCGCTGCCTGTACCGGGATCGACTCCCGGACGCGGTAGATGCGCTGGCTCAGGTTGGAGGCGTCGACATCCAGCGTTATCTGCCCGTTGAAAGGCACGTCGCGTGCGACAGGAATCGGCGGGGGAAGGGGTGCCGGCTGCGGGCCTTCGGAAGCGAGGCTTGCCTGAGCGAAGAAGAAGGACAGAACGACGGCGGAAGCAACGACGCGCATGCGGTGCGATACCTTGGCGGGAGGGAGTGGTGCCAGCTGGGTGCCCCCACGATAAGCGCATCGTCGCGGGGCACCCAGTGACCATCGGCATGGCCGCCCGGTCGTCCATTCAGGCCTCAGCCGGGAACGGTGGCACCCACCAGTGTTGCGATTTCAGCCGGTGTTTCAACCACCTTCCAGGCCCCGGCCTTCTCCAGTTCCTCGCGATCGCCGAAGCCCCAGAGGACGCCGATGCCACGAACACCGTTGGCGACCGCGCCGTCGATGTCGAAGTGGCGATCGCCGATCATGATCACGTCGTCCACGATGTGCCCGAAGTCCGCGATCGCCGCGGCGATCATCTCGGCTTTCTCGCTCTTCGACGTCGACGGATCGGGCGCATAGAGCGCATCGAACGCGTCGCCGAAGGGTAGGTGGGCGATGATCGGCTCCGCATGCGGCCGCACCTTGCTGGTGACGACCGCCAGCTTGTGACCTGCGCCCGCCAGTGCGGAGATCAGGTCGGCGATGCCCGGGTACACGGTGTGCTCGGACCAGCCGACATCGTGGAACCGCTGCGAGTAAGCCGCGACGGCCTGCTCGACGCGTTCGCTGTCACCATTCAGGAGTTCGCCGAAGCTGACCCGAAGTGGTGGACCGATCCATGAGCGCAGCACGGTGTCGTCAGGCACGTCCGCGCCGACGGTCGCCAGCGAATGGCGAACGCCGGCGAAGATGCCGATCTCCGAGTTGATGAGGGTGCCGTCCAGGTCGAAGAGAATGAGCATTACTTCGAATCCGCACGAGCCTTGAGCGCGGCCACGGCCGGAAGCTCCTTGCCTTCGAGGAATTCGAGGAAGGCGCCGCCGCCCGTCGAGATGTACGACACGCCGTCTTCGATGCCGTACTTGTCGACGGCCGCCAGGGTGTCGCCGCCACCGGCGATCGAGAAGGCCTTCGACGAAGCGATGGCACGCGCCAGCGTTTCCGTGCCCTTGCCGAACGCGTCGAACTCGAACACGCCGACCGGGCCGTTCCAGACGACCGTACCTGCCTTGGCGATCAGGTCGGCATAGCGCTTTGCGGTATCCGGACCGATGTCGAGGATCATCTCGTCGTCGGCGACCTGATCCACCGCCTTGACCGTGGCCTTCGCCGTGGCCGAGAACTCGGTGGCGACCACCACGTCGGTCGGCACCGGCACGTCGGCGCCACGTGCCCTGGCATCCGCCATGATCTTTTTCGCGGTGTCGAGCAGGTCCGCTTCGACCAGCGACTTGCCGACCTTGTGGCCGGAGGCGAGGATGAACGTGTTGGCGATGCCGCCGCCGACGATCAGCTGCTCGACGCGACCGACGAGGTTCTGCAGCAACTCGAGCTTGGTCGACACCTTGGATCCGGCGACGATGGCGAGCAGCGGTTTCTGTGGGTTTTCCAGCGCCTTGCCCAGCGCGTCCAGTTCCTTCGCCAGCAGCGGGCCAGCGGCCGCGACGGGAGCGAAGCGAATCACGCCGTGGGTCGACGCCTGCGCGCGATGCGCGGTGCCGAAGGCATCCATGACGAAGACATCGCACAGGGCGGCGTACTTCTTCGACAGGGCCTCATCGTCCTTGCCTTCGCCGACATTCATGCGGCAGTTCTCGAGCACGACGACTTCGCCGTCGGCCACGTCGACGCCGTCGAGGTAGTCGCGTACCAGGCGTACGTCTTTGCCGAGCTTTTCGCCGAGCCACTCAGCCACCGGCTTCAGCGAGGAAGCTTCGTCGAATTCGCCTTCCTTCGGCCGGCCAAGGTGCGAGATGACCATCACCTTCGCGCCAGCGTCGCGCGCTGCAACGATGGTGGGCAGGGAGGCATCGAGGCGCTGGGTGGACGTGATCTTGCCGTTCTCGACAGGCACGTTCAGATCTTCACGGATCAGGACTCGCTTGCCTTTGAGGTCGAGGTCTTGCATGCGAATGACGGGCACGGTGAGGCTCCAGCTAGGGGAAGGAGAATTCGCCATTGTCCGCGTCCTTGATGGGGTGGCGCAAATCCGTGTCGCCAGCAGGGCTGGCTCCTACAGGCTGCTGTAGCCCTGTAGGAGCCAGCCCCGCTGGCGACCCGCGCGGCAGCGCGGCAAGGCCTGCGCCGGGCTCAGCGCTAGAATCGCGAAGTCCCCGCCAAGGAAGTCCCTCATGTCCCTCACCCTTTACACGTATTGGCGCTCCAGCGCCGCCTACCGCGTCCGTATCGCCCTCAACCTCAAACGCCTCGACTACGAAGCGCGCCCCGTGCACCTGGTCAACGAGGGCGGCGAGCACCTGAAGGCCGACTACCGCGAGCTCTCACCGCAGGCCCAGCTACCCACGCTGGTCGACGGCGACCGCGTCATTCGCCAGTCGATGGCGATCCTGGAATACCTCGACGAGACCCGGCCGGATCCGGCCCTGATGCCCGCGGATGCGCAGGGCAGGGCGAAAGTCCGCGAGCTGATGCAGGCGGTGGGCACGGATATCCACCCGCTGGGTAATCTGCGTGTCCTGCAAGCGATCGAGACGGAATTCGGGGCCGATCAGGCGGCGAAAGAGGGGTGGTCGCGGCGCTGGATCCAGCACGGTTTCGACGGCATTGAGGCCCTGCTCGCCGAGGGTGCGGCAGGAACGTTCAGCTATGGCGATACGCCGACGCTGGCCGATTGCTGTCTCGTCCCGCAGTTCTACAACGCGGTGCGCTGGGGGGTGGATCTGGCGCCGTATCCGACGATCCGGCGAGTGGTGGAGGCATGCCAGGCGCTCGAGGCGTTCCAGCGGGCGGCCCCGGAAGTTCAGCCAGACGCTCCAGCCTGACCCCAAACCGTGTAGGAGCGCGCCCCGCGCGCGAAAAACCAACGAAGCGAAGAAGCGGTGACTCTGCGACCCCTGTCTCGCGGCTGTCGCGCGCGGGGCGCGCTCCTACATTAGTGGGTGGTGTCAGACCCCGATTCCGTAGGGATCGCTCGAAGCAAACTCATTGCCCGTCGCACCTTCCGACAGACGAATCTTCAGCGCCAGGCCATCGCGCGAATCCGCCTTGTTCAGGCACTCCTCGAGCGTGATCTTGCCGTCCTTGTACAGGCGGTAGAGCGACTGGTCGAAGGTCTGCATGCCTTCCTGCAGGCTGCGGTCCATGGCGTCCTTCACCTCGTGGATCTGGCCGCGGCGGATCATGTCGCGGATCAGCGGGGTGTTGAGCAGCACCTCGGTCGCCGGCATGCGGCGGCCGTCCTTGCCGATCACCAGGCGCTGGCTGATCACCGCGCGCAGGTTGAGGGCGAGGTTCATCAGCACGTTCTTGTGCGCCGATTCGCCGAAGAAGTTGAGGATGCGCTCCAGGGTCTGGTCGGCGTTGTTCGAGTGCAGGGTGGCCAGGCACAGGTGACCGGTCTCGGAGAACGAGATGGCCGCCTCCATCGTCTCGGTGTCGCGGATCTCACCGATCATGATGACGTCCGGGGCCTCGCGCATCGCGTTCTTCAGCGCCTCGTGATAGCTGTGGGTATCCAGTCCCACCTCACGCTGGTTGACGATGGAGCGCTTGTGCCGGTGCAGGTACTCGATCGGGTCCTCGATGGTGAGGATATGGCCCGAACTGTTGCTGTTGCGGTGGTCGAGCATGGCCGCCAGGGTGGTGGACTTGCCCGAGCCGGTGGCGCCTACGACCAGGATCAGGCCGCGTGGCTCCATGATCAGATCGCGGAAAATCGTCGGCAGCTGCAGTTCTTCCAGCGAGGGGATCTCGCTCTTGATGGCACGGATGACCATGCCGATCTCGCCGCGCTGCTTGAACACGTTGATACGGAAGCGGCCGGCTTCCTTCACGGCCAGGGCCATGTTCAGCTCGAGATCGCGCTCGAACTGCGGTACCTGACCCTCGTCCATGAGCGAATAGGCGATCTTCTTGACCATGCCGCTCGGCAGGCCGGTATTTCCCAACGGGTACAGCTTGCCTTCCACCTTGATGTTCACAGGGGCGCCGGTCGTCAGGAACATATCCGACGCGCCCTTGTCCACCATCAGCTTAAGGAAATAACCGATATCCACCTAAACCCCCGGACGTTCATTACAATCGAGTCGAGGTCATAGCCTGACCGTTATATATATCGACAATATCTCGCAAACCTGTACGAGGAACGAGTGATGGTGCACAACTTGCCGTCGAAAGCCCTTTCCAAGGGCCGCCGGCTCATTGCTCAGGCCGCCCTGGGCCTTGGTATCGCTACGCTCGCCGGCTGTGCCAGCGCCCCCCCACCCGACGGCTCGATGAACCAGGCACTGGCCCAGCTGCAGGCTGCCAGAGACGCCGGAGCGGCCGATTATGCGCCGGTCGATCTCGATTATGCGCAGGGAAAATTCCGTCAGGCGCAGGCCGCGATGGCCAGCCGCAAGTACGACGAGGCGGCGGTGCTCGCCGACGAGTCGCGTGCCGACAGCGAACTGGCCCGGGCCAAGGCCCGTCTGGGAGCCGCCCGCGCCCAGAACACCGCCAAGAGCCAGGAAAACTCCCGCATGCGCGTCGAGATGATCGACAACCATGCCAACGACACGGTGCCCATCCCGACCAACGTGCAGGAAACCGAATCGGTCCTGCCCGAGCCGACGGACAGCACGCAGCCGCCGGTCGGTGGTCAGACCCAGCCCCTGAATGACAATTCGGGCAACCAGATCCAGCCGTCCACCAACCAGGGAGGCCAGTGATGAAGCGTTCGACCCTCCTTACCTCCGCGCTGGCCCTCGCGCTTGCCGCGGGCAGTGCCATGGCCGCCACGGACGACCTGGACATCCGCCGTCTCAATTCGAGCCTGGACCAGCTGTCGTCGGACCCCGTGCTGGGCAATTACGCGCAGGCTGAACAGGCTCGCGCCCGCGAAGCGATCAGCCAGATGGCCCAGTTCCGTCCCAAGGACAAGGAGCACGGCCATCTGCTGTATGTCGCCGAGCGCCGGGTGGACATCGCCAAGGCGATGGCCCAGTACCAGGATGCCCAGGCCAAGAGCGCTCAGCTGGACCGCGAGCATGACGCCATCCTGCTGGAGGCCAGTCGGCTCGACGCCGAGATGGCCCGTCGCCAGCTCGAGCAGCAGCGCGCCCAGAACCAGATGATCCAGGAAGAGGCCGCCCGCCTGCAGCAGCAGGGCGTCGACTACGCCCAGGCGCTGGAGCAGGCCAAGGCCGAAGGCGACAAGGCCAAACAGGTCGCCGCGGCACAGGCCAAGGTGGCTAACGCCGCCAAGAAGCAGGCCGCGCTGGCCGAGGCCGCCGCGCGTGCCATGCGCGATATGAACTCGTCCGACGGTGGGGCGCCAGCCTCCACGCCTGCACCGAAAAAGAGCAAGAAAACCGACGGCAACTGAGAAATATCGCTCTTGCAGGCGTATGGCTAGCGGAGTAGCTTCGGTCTCCCGGCACCCGAAAAATTCAGGGTGCCGGTCCTGCCGGAGCATGCGAAGAGCTAGCCCGCATGGCTCCCCTCACGACCGGCCCGCGCATCGGGCCGATCCCACCGCGAGGAGTTTGCAATGTTCGAAAACCAGCAGCGCGACGACGTCGAGAAGTTCATCCACGCCAGTGCGGAAACCCGTCGTCTCTTCTATCGCCACCAGGAACTCGATACCAAGTTGCATGACGCCAATATCGGCTGTCTGCCTATCGACGACGCAAGCCTTGTGGGCCTCAAGAGGGAAAAGCTGCAGGCGAAGGAAAAGCTCCAACGAATGTGGGATAGCTGGCAACAGTCGCCACACTGACCACCCACAATCAGTTCATTAATTGACCGACGGGCGCCGAAAGGTGCCCGTTTTGCATCTGTAGGAGCGCGCCCTGCGCGCGACCCTCCCCTACGCCCTTTCGCCTCCGCCAATCAGCCGGGCATCCGTTCACCGGCACACCCTTTATGATGTGCGCCCATAGGGCGAGGTCGCAGGGGCCGCGCCGTTCCAGACGATTGGAGTTTCAATGAGTGTTCATGACAGCGTCCTCGACCTGATCGGTCATACCCCGATGGTGCGCGCCCAGCGCCTGGACGCGGGCCCGTGCGAGCTCTTTCTCAAGCTTGAGAGCGCCAACCCGGGCGGATCCGTCAAGGACCGTATCGGCATGTCGATGATCGAAGGCGCCGAGCGCGCCGGCAAGATCAAGCCGGGCGACACCCTCGTGGAAGGTACCGCCGGCAATACTGGTCTCGGCCTGGCGCTGGTCGCCCAACAGAAGGGCTACCGGCTGGTGCTGGTCGTGCCGGACAAGATGAGCCGGGAAAAGATCTTCAACCTCAAGGCGATGGGTGCGGAAGTGGTGCTGACCCGTTCGGATGTCGCCAAGGGACATCCGGAGTACTACCAGGACATGGCGGAGCGCATCGCGCGCGAAACCCCGGGCGCGTACTTCATCAACCAGTTCGGCAACCCGGACAACCCGCTCGCGCACGTGCAGACGACGGGGCCGGAAATCCTCGCGCAGATGGACGGCAAGGTCGATGCCATCGTGGTCGGCTGTGGCTCGTCCGGCACCATGAGCGGCCTGACCGCCTACCTGAAAGAGCACTCGCCGAACACGCGGATCATCCTCGCGGATCCGGTGGGCTCCATCCTTGCCGAGTACATCAACGAGGGTACCCTGTCGGAGAAGTCCGGCAGCTGGATGGTCGAAGGCATCGGTGAAGATTTCCTGCCATCGATCAGCGACTTCTCGCTCGTCGAGAAGGCATTCGCCATCACCGACAAGGAAAGCTTCCTGGCCGCGCGCGAACTGCTGGCGAAGGAGGGTGTCCTCGGCGGCTCCTCCACCGGCACGCTGCTCGCCGCCGCGCTGAAATACTGCCGCGAACAGACCACGCCCAAACGCGTGGTCACGCTGGTCTGCGATACCGGCAACAAGTACCTCTCGAAGATGTACAACGACTACTGGATGCTGGACAACGGCTTCCTGGAACGCGAGCGGTACAACGACCTGCGCGACCTGATCCTGCGTCCGTATGCCCAGCGCGACACGGTCGTGATCAAGCCGGACGACATGCTCGTGACCGCCTATAACCGCATGAAGCTATACGACGTCTCGCAGCTTCCCGTGATGGAAGGCGACCGTATTGTCGGCATCCTCGACGAATCGGACGTGCTGCTTCACGTGCATGCCGACGAGGCGAAGTTCCGCGACCCCGTGTCCACCGCGATGATCGCTTCGCCGGAAATGCTCCAGGTCCGGGAGCCGATCGAGGCACTCTTGCCCGTGTTCGAGAAGGGTCACGTGGCCATCGTCGTCGACGGCGACCAGTTCCTCGGTCTGATCACCCGGATCGACCTGCTCAACTACCTGCGCCGCAAAGTTAACTGATAAGGATTCTGAACCATGTGTGGAATCGTCGCCGCTGTCGCCCAGCGTGATATCGCACCCATTCTGATCGCGGGCCTCAAAGCCCTCGAGTATCGCGGCTACGATTCCGCGGGCATGGCCATCGCGGACGCCGGCGAGATTCGCCGGGTGCGTGCGAAGGGCAAGGTTCGCGAGATGGAAGCGCTGTACGAGGCCGATCCGGTCCCCGGCGGCACCGGCATCGCGCATACCCGCTGGGCCACGCACGGCGTGCCCAGCGAAAAGAACGCGCATCCGCACGTACAGGGCCGGATCGCCATCGTGCACAACGGCATCATCGAGAACTACGCGTCGCTGCGTGAGGGTCTGAAAGCGAAGGGTCGTACCTTCCACTCCGAGACCGATACGGAAGTGATGGGCGCGGTGATCGACGAGCACGTGCAGGCCGGTAAGCCGCTGCGCGAAGCGGTTACCGCCGCCGTGCGCGAACTCGAAGGTGCGTACGCCATCGCGGTGATGAGCCTGGACGAGCCCGAGCGTATCGTCGGTGCCCGTCGCGGCTGCCCGCTGCTGGTTGGCATCGGCATCGGCGAGCACTTCCTCGGGTCGGACGCGCAGGCGCTGATCAAGGTCACTAACCGGATGATGTACCTCGAGGAAGACGACGTCGTCGAGATCACCCGTGAAACCGTCGAGGTGTTCGATCTCGACGGCAAGCGTGTCGACCGTACCGCGCACGAGAGCGAGATCAGCGCCGACTCGGTCGAGCGTGGCGAATACCGCCACTACATGCAGAAGGAGATCTTCGAGCAGCCGCGTGCCGTGGCCGATACTCTCGAAGGGCGCATCGGTCCGCACGGCGTGTTGCCCAATATCTTCGGCATCGACGCCGATCCGATCCTCGACAAGACGCGCGCCATCCATATCGTGGCCTGCGGTACGAGCTACCACGCCGGTATGGTCGCCAAGTACTGGATCGAGGAATTCGCCCGTATCCCGGTCGTCGTCGAAGTGGCCAGCGAATACCGCTACCGCGATGTCGTCGTGCCCGAGAACACGCTGTTCGTCGCCGTCTCCCAGTCGGGCGAAACCGCCGATACCCTGGCGGCCATGCGTGAATCGCGTCGTCGCGGTTATCTCGCTACGTTCGCCATCTGCAACGTGCCCGAGTCGTCCGTCGTGCGTGAGTCCGATCTGCGTCTGATGACGCGAGCGGGCCCGGAGATCGGCGTAGCCTCCACCAAGGCTTTTACCACCCAGCTCACCGCGTTCGCGCTGCTGGCGCTGGATCTCGGTCGTCGTCGTGGACTCGACAACGCAAAGTACCTCGAGCACTGCAAGGAATTGCAGTCGCTGCCGCGCTATATTGAGAATGCGCTGAAAAGTGAGCCGGAGATCGTCACGATCGCCGACCACTTCGTGGCCAAGCAGCATGCGCTGTTCCTGGGGCGTGGTGCGCAGTTCCCGGTGGCACTCGAAGGCTCGCTCAAGCTGAAGGAAATCTCGTACATCCACGCCGAGGCTTATCCGGCGGGCGAACTGAAGCACGGCCCGTTGGCGCTGGTCGACGAAAATATGCCGATCGTGGCCGTGGCCCCGAATGGTCCGCTGTTGGACAAGCTGAAGTCCAACCTGCAGGAAGTTCGCGCACGTGGTGGTGAGCTGATCGTCTTCGCCGACGAGCGTGCGGAGCTGGACGAGGATTCTCAGGAGAACATCGCGACGGTGCGCGTCGACGGCGGTGGCGATCTGATCGCGCCGGCTGTGTTTACGATTCCGATGCAGCTGCTTGCGTACCACGTGGCCGTGATGCGCGGGACGGATGTGGACCAGCCGCGTAACCTGGCCAAGTCGGTGACCGTGGAATGAGTGACGCTTTGGACTCGATGAAGACTGCACTGATCACCGGTATCTCCGGACAAGATGGCGCCTATCTGGCTGAGCTGCTGCTCGCCAAGGGCTACCGCGTCTACGGCACCTACCGGCGCACCAGTTCGGTCAATTTCTGGCGTATTGAAGAACTGGGTATCCAGAATCACCCGAACCTCCATCTGGTCGAGTTCGACCTGACCGATGGGGGCTCCGCGATCCGTCTGCTTCAGCAGACCGGTGCCACGGAGGTGTACAACCTGGCAGCTCAGAGCTACGTGGGTGTTTCGTTCGATCAACCCGCCACCACGGCGGCGATCACAGGCATCGGTGCGTTGCACATGCTGGAAGCCATTCGCATCATCAACCCGAAGATCCGCTTCTATCAGGCGTCGACATCGGAGATGTTCGGCAAGGTGCAGGCCGTACCGCAACGCGAGGACACGCCGTTTTACCCGCGCAGTCCCTACGGCGTGGCCAAGCTTTACGCGCACTGGATGACGGTGAACTACCGCGAGTCGTACGGCATTTTTGGTTCCAGCGGCATCCTGTTCAACCACGAGTCGCCGTTGCGCGGGCGTGAGTTCGTGACGCGCAAGATCACCGACGCCGTCGCGAAAATCAAACTCGGCAAGTTGGATGTCCTGGAACTGGGTAACCTCGATGCCCAGCGCGATTGGGGCTTCGCGAAAGAATACGTCGAGGGCATGTGGCGCATGCTGCAGGCCGACGAACCGGACACCTTCGTGCTCTCCACCAATCGCACGGTGACGGTGCGTGACTTCGTCACCCTGGCATTCACGGCCGTCGGTATCCAGATCGACTGGAGCGGCAAGGACGAGGGCGAGACGGGCACCTGTCATGCGACGGGAAAGACGCTGGTTCGGGTCAATCCGAAGTTCTACCGTCCGGCGGAGGTCGACATGCTGATCGGTGATGCCGGCAAGGCATTCGATAAGCTTGGCTGGAAGGCCGAGACGACCCTCGAGGATCTGTGTCGCATGATGGTTGAGGCCGACCTGCGTCGGAACGAACGTGACGCCTCGTACTGACCTCCAGCCGCTCCGGGTACTGGTCACCGGTCATGCCGGCTTCACCGGCCGCTACGTAACGGCGGCCCTGACCCAGGCGGGGCATGAAGTCGTGGTCCTGACTGAGACGCCGGACCAGCTTTCATCGTCACCTGTCGATCTGCTCGATCGTGCCGGTGTCGAGAACGCCGTTGCACTCGCTCGCCCGGACGCCGTGATCCACCTGGCGGCGATCGCCTTTGTCGCGCACGGTGATGTCGATGCGATCTATCGCACGAACGTGGTCGGTACGCGTCATCTGCTTGAGGCGTTGGCGTACTTACCGGAACGACCTCGCTCGGTTCTGCTGGCCAGTAGTGCGAATGTGTATGGCAACAATCCGGTCGAGTTGCTCGACGAATCCGTAGAGCCTGCGCCGGCCAATGACTATGCGGTCAGCAAGCTCGCTATGGAATACATGGCGAAACTCTGGACGAACCGACTGCCTATCGTCCTGGCGCGACCATTCAATTACACGGGTGTGGGCCAGTCGGAAAATTTCCTCCTTCCCAAAATCGTCGATCACTTCCGGCGCGGTGAGCGACTGATCGAGCTAGGCAATATCGACGTCGCGCGCGATTTCCAGGACGTCCGCTTCGTCGCCGATGCGTACGTTCGCCTGCTCTCTGCTGACGCGGCGGGCGGGACAGTGAACCTGTGTTCCGGCGTATCGGTCTCCCTGCTGGAGGTGATCGACATGATGCAGGAACTGGCAGGGTACGAGATCGAGATCAAGGTCAATCCCGCCTTCGTACGCGGGAATGAAGTGGCGCGGCTGACCGGGGACAACCGTTTGTTGCGTGAGCTAATTGGCCCGCTCGGCATTATCCCTCTGCGCTCGACGCTGGAGTGGATGCTCCACGACGGTCGCGCCCCCGCTTAATTCCCGATTCCTTGAGGCCAGCGGCGTCCTCGGTGAAAATGGGGCTCGATCCTTCCCGGACATGCCCCATGAAGTGCTTCAAAGCCTACGACATTCGCGGTCGGGTTCCCGACGAGCTGAATGAGGACGTCGCCTACCGGGTTGGCCGCGCGTTCGCCCGGACCGTGGGCCCCGGACAGGTTGTGGTCGGTTACGACATCCGGCTGGACAGCCCGACGCTTGCCGCCGCCGTTGTTCGTGGCCTGAACGACGAGGGGCGCGACGCGATCGATATCGGCTTGTGTGGCACGGAAGAGGTCTACTTCCAGACCTTTCATCGCAACGTCGCCGGCGGGATCATGGTGACGGCGAGCCATAATCCGATCGACTACAACGGGATGAAGCTGGTTCGCGAGGGTGCTCGTCCCATCAGCGGAGATACTGGCCTGCGCGATATCGAGCGGATGGTCGAGGAAAATACTTTCGGCGAGGGTGCGACATCTCGCGGTGCCGTGGTTCATGACCACGATAAGTCCGCATACATCGCTCATTTGCTCGGCTATATCGACGTGGCGGCTTTGGCGCCGTTGAAGATCGTCGTAAATGCCGGGAATGGCGGAGCGGGAGGCATCATCGACTTGCTCGATGCGCACCTGCCTTTTGAGTTCATCCGGGTGAACCACGAACCGGACGGCACCTTCCCGAACGGTATTCCCAATCCTCTGCTTCCGGAGAATCGTGATGCGACGGCGCACGCGGTGGTGACTCACGGAGCGGATTTCGGTATCGCATGGGACGGCGACTTCGATCGGTGCTTCCTGTTCGATGCCCGCGGCACCTTCATAGAGGGCTATTACGTCGTCGGCCTGCTCGCCGCACAGCTTCTGGAGAAGCATCCCGGAGCAAAGATCATCCACGATCCCCGCTTGACCTGGAACACCATCGACATGGTGACGCAAGCGGGGGGCGTACCGATCGAGAGCAAGACGGGCCATGCCTTCATCAAGGAGCGTATGCGCGCCGAGGATGCAATCTACGGCGGTGAGATGAGTGCCCATCACTATTTTCGCGAGTTCGCCTATTGCGACTCGGGGATGATTCCGTGGTTGCTCGTCGCGGAGCGGGTGTCCCGGAGTGGCGTGAGTCTCGCCCAGATGTTGGCAAAACGCATGGCGGCCTATCCCTGCAGCGGCGAGGTCAACTTTGTTGTCGCGAATGCCGCCGAGACGGTCGCGCGGGTCATGGCGTTTTATGACGACATGCAGCCGGCCATCGATCGCGTGGATGGCATCAGCGCCGACTTTGGCGACTGGCGGTTCAATCTGCGGTCGTCGAATACCGAGCCGTTGCTCCGTCTGAACGTGGAGGCGCGTGGCGACGCTGCACTTATGCGGTCGCGCACCGCGGAAATTTCGTCGTTGATCGGGCAATGAAAAAGGGGCCCCGCGGCCCCTCGTTCTTTACTGCGATTGAGACGGTATCAGGCGCGACCGTAAACGTCGTCGAACCTGACGATATCGTCTTCGCCCAGATAGGCGCCCGACTGTACTTCGATCAACTCAACCGGCACTTTGCCCGGGTTGCGCAGACGGTGGCGGCTGCCCAGCGGCAGATAGGTACTCTGGTTCTCCGCCAGCAGGAATACCTTATCGTCGCAAGTTACTTCCGCAACGCCCTTGACCACGATCCAGTGCTCGGCACGGTGGTGGTGCATCTGCAGGCTGAGCGCGGCACCGGGTTTGACCACAATGCGTTTGACCTGAAAACGGTCGCCCGACTCCAGTGAGTCGTAGCTTCCCCAGGGGCGACGCACCACGCGGTGAAGATCATGCTCGCTGCGGCCGGCAGCCTTCAGTTGCTCGACGATCTTCTTCACGTCCTGGGAAGCATCCCGTCGCGCGACGAGCGTCGCATCCGGCGTCGTCACGACCACGACGTCCTCGAGCCCGATCGTCGCCACCAGGTGGCGATCATGCGACCGAATGAGCGATCCCTTCGTGTCGAGCGCAATGACGTCGCCTTCGAAGTGATTGCCGTCGGCATCTTTCTCGGCGGCCATCCACAATGCGTCCCATGAGCCGATATCGCTCCACCCACAGCCGACGGGCACGACGGCCGCTCGTGCGGTCTTTTCCATGACGGCATAGTCGATGGAATCGCTGGGGGCGGCGGCGAATGCCCCTGTATCCAGGCGAATGAAGTCGAGGTCGGTGTTGGCCCTGGCGAAGGCGGCCTTCGCTGCGTCGAGCATGGCGGGAGCATGCTGTTGCAACTCGTCGAGATAGCGCGACGCCTGAAACAGGAACATGCCCGAGTTCCAGTCGTATTCTCCGCTGGCCAGATAGCCCTCGGCCACTTCGAGCTTTGGCTTCTCGACGAACTCGGCGACGCGGAAGGTATCGCCTTCGAGTCCGTCGCCACGACGGATGTAGCCGAAGCCGGTTTCCGCGCGGTCCGGCCGGATCCCGAAGGTTACCAGCCAGCCCTGTTCGGCAAGAGACCGGGCACGGGCCACCGAATTCGTGAAGGCGTCGGTGTCACCGATCAGATGGTCGGCGGGCAGGACCAGGATAAGAGCGTCCGCATCGCGTTCGATGGCCTGGAGGGCGCCGACCGCGATCGCGGGCGCCGTGTTGCGGGCCACGGGCTCGAGCAGGATGTTTGCATCGACGATGTGCAGTTCCTGCAGCTGCTCCGCGGCGAGGAAACGCTGCTCGTCGCTGGCGACCACAATCGGGGCGGCCGCATCCGGGAGCGCAGCCGCACGCAGGAGTGTCTGTTGAAACAGCGTTTCCTTGCCTGCCAGCGATAAGAACTGCTTGGGCAGGTTACGGCGCGAGATCGGCCACAGGCGCGTGCCGCTACCACCGCTGAGGATAAGAGGAATCAACATACTTGCCTCACTGGTTCGAAAGCTGATCGAGCGTCGCGTTAAGCCCATCGCGCCAGTCGGCCAGGGGATATCCGAAGGTGGTGGCGAAACTGGCGTTGGCCAGCACCGAATAGGCCGGGCGTTTGGCAGGCGTCGGGAACTCGCTACTGGGGATCGCGTGAACGGTCGGCCGTTTGGCGAGCAGGCCCCTGGCAGCGGCGCCCTCGAAAATGGCGTCGGCGAACCCGTGCCATGTGGTCTGGCCCGACGCGGTCAAGTGGTACGTGCCCGTCAACGCCCTGCGCCCGGTCTCCGATGCCGCCAGATACCGGTCGATGGCGGCCAGCGTGCCCTCGACGATCAGCGTGGTCGTCGTCGGCGTGCCGCTCTGGTCGGCGACAACCCGCAGTTCGTCCCGGTCCGCGCCAAGTCGGAGCATGGTGCGGAGGAAATTGTTACCCACGGCCGAGTAGACCCACGCCGTGCGCAGGATGAGGTGAGCCGCGTCGCTGTTACGGAGCGCTTCTTCCCCCGCAAGCTTGCTCCGGCCATAGGCGCCCTGCGGACTTGTGGTCGCGTCCGGGGCGTAAGGTGTCGACGCGTCGCCGGGGAACACGTAATCGGTCGAATAGTGGACAACCAGAGCGCCCTGACGGGCGGCCCAGTGACCGATGACGCCGAGCGCTTCACCGTTGACGCGCGTCGCGTTGGCTTCGTCGCTCTCCGCTTTGTCCACTGCCGTATAGGCGGCGGTATTGACGACGATATCGGGGCGTTCCGCATCGAGCAGAGCTTCGAGTGCGCTGAGGTCACCCAGGTCACCCACGACACCGCGAGCCGCGGCGACGGTCAGTACGCCGTCACGCGAGGCGGCCGCGAGCTCGCCGCGCTTCGCGAGGCCGCCCTGACTCAGGAAGGTCTGGCCAAGCTGGCCGTTGGCGCCGAGCAACAGGATCTTCACGGCCGGAACTCCGGCAGGCGGTCCTCGGCGATATCCGCCAGCAACGGCGCCTTCCTGTCCTTGTCGGAAAGGAGCGGCTCCGAGATCGGCCAGTCCACGCCAATGGCGGGATCGTCCCAGCGGACGCCGCCGTCGGCTTGCGCGTTATAAAGGTCGGTGCACTGATAGGAGAAGGTGGCGTGCTCGGAAACGACGCAAAAGCCGTGCGCGAAGCCCTCCGGGATCCAGAAGTGACGATGGTTCTCCGCCGTGAGCATGACACCGGCCCACTTGCCGAACGTGGGCGAGCCGCGACGGATGTCGACGGCCACGTCATAGACTTCGCCCTCAAGCACGCTGACCAGCTTGCCCTGGGGATTCGGCCACTGATAGTGAAGCCCGCGAAGCACGCCACGGGCCGACCGCGACACATTGGACTGAACGAAGCGGCGGTCGATGCCGGCTTCGCGGTACTTCGCTTCGTTATAGCTTTCGTAGAAGAACCCACGGCTGTCACCGAAGACCTGAGGTTCGATCACGATGCAGCCGGGCAGGGAGGTTTCGGTGAACTTCATCCGACGTAGCCTTGCTTGATCAGATTCTGGAGGTACTGGCCGTAGCCGGTCTTGGCGAGGGGCTCGGCGAGCCTGAGCAGTTGCTCGGCGTCGATCCACTTGTTGACGTAGGCGATCTCTTCCGGGCAGCAGACCTTGAGGCCCTGGCGGTTTTCGATCGTCTGGATGTATTCGCCAGCCTCCATCAACGACTCGTGCGTGCCCGTGTCCAGCCACGCATAGCCACGTCCGAGCTGCTCGAGGTGCAGCGACTGGTCGTCGAGGTAGCAACGATTGAGGTCGGTGATCTCCAGCTCGCCGCGCGGCGAAGGCCTGAGATTGGCTGCATAGTCGACCGCCCGGTTGTCGTAGAAATACAGACCGGTGACGGCATAGCTCGACTTGGGCTTGACCGGCTTCTCTTCCAGGCCAATGACCTTGCCGTTCGCATCGAATTCGGCCACGCCATAGCGTTCCGGGTCCTTCACAAAGTAACCGAACACGGTGGCACCGCTTTCGCGGGAGGCCGCACGCTTCATGCGCTCGGTCAGGCCGACACCGTAGAAGATGTTGTCGCCCAGAACCAGGCAGCTGGGATCGTTGCCGATGAAGTCCTTGCCGATGATGAACGCCTGGGCGAGGCCATCCGGAGAGGGCTGCACGGCGTAGGTGATGTTGATGCCCCACTGGCTTCCGTCGCCTAGCAGGCGCTGGAACAGCTCCTGCTCATGCGGGGTGTTGATCACCAGGACATCCCGGATGCCGGCCAGCATCAGGGTCGCCAGCGGGTAATAGATCATCGGCTTGTCATACACCGGCAGCAGCTGCTTGCTGACCGCTTTGGTGATCGGATAGAGCCGGGTGCCGGAACCGCCGGCGAGAATGATGCCCTTGGTCGTCATGAGCCGAGTCGCTCCAGCTGGTAGCTGCCGTCGAGGATGCCCTGGACCCACGGCCGGTTATCGAGATACCACTGCACCGTGGCGCGGATGCCCGATTCGAACGTGTGTTCCGGCGTCCAGCCGAGTTCGTCCTTCAGCTTGCTCGCATCAATCGCGTAGCGACGGTCGTGGCCCGGGCGGTCCCGGACAAAGGTGATGAGGCCCTCATGCGGCTTGCCGTCGGCCAGCGGGGCGACCTCGTCAAGGATCGCGCAGATGGTCTTCACGACCGCGATGTTCGCGCGCTCGGAGTTGCCGCCGACGTTGTATGTCTCACCTATGCGGCCCGCGTCGAGGACACGACGGATGGCGCTGCAGTGATCTTCTACGTAAAGCCAGTCGCGAACGTTGAGGCCATCGCCGTAGACAGGCAGGGCCTCACCGGCCAGCGCCTTCTGAATGACCAGCGGAATGAGCTTCTCCGGGAACTGGTAGGGGCCGTAGTTGTTGGAGCAGTTGGTCGTCAAGACCGGCAGGCCGTACGTGTGGTGGAAGGCGCGGACCAGGTGGTCGGACGCGGCCTTCGAGGCGGAGTAGGGCGAATTCGGTGCGTATGGCGTGGTTTCCGTGAAGAACCCTTCCGCGCCGAGCGAGCCGTAGACCTCATCGGTCGACACGTGGAGGAAGCGGAATGCCTTGCCGGCGGCTTCGTCCAGTCCGCGCCAATAGTCGCGGGTGGATTCGAGCAGGCCCAGAGTACCGACCACGTTGGTTTCGATGAAGGCGGCCGGGCCGTCGATGGAGCGGTCGACGTGGCTTTCAGCGGCGAAGTTGACGACCGCATCGGGGCGGTGTTCAGCCAGCAGGCGGGCGATCAGGTCGCGGTCGCCGATGTCGCCGTGAACGAAGACGTGGCGTTCGTCTCCCTCCAGGGAGGTGAGTGTTCGGAGATTCCCGGCATACGTCAGCTTGTCGAGATTGATGACGCGGTCGCCTGCGGCCACGGCCTGGAGCACGAAATTGGCGCCGATAAAGCCGGCGCCGCCCGTAACAAGAAGAGTTTTCATACCGTCCTTTTCATTTCGAGTCACCTAAAAGCGAACCCGGTCAGCATCGCGCCCGTTTCAAACTGTGCCGCCAGCCGTTCGCCGTAAATTCGTCTTCCGGCGTAGCGGGTTGCCAAGTGTAATATGTCCCACTGGCAGGAGCAGATCGAATGTAACTTTGACCTGAATGCCGGTTTATAAATCAAGGAAAATCAATGCCTTCCAAGAAAGTGGTGGAATTGGGCCTCGGCACGCGTGCCATCCATGCTGGCCAGAGCCCCGATCCCAGTACCGGCGCGATCATGACTCCGATCTACGCCACCTCGACCTATGTTCAGTCCAGCCCGGGCAAGCATCAGGGCTTCGAGTACTCACGCACCCAAAATCCGACGCGTATGGCATATGAGCGATGTGTCGCCGATCTGGAAGGTGGTGTCGCCGGTTTTGCATTTGCGTCCGGCCTCGCCGCGGCCGCGACCGTGCTGGACTTGCTCGACTCCGGTAGCCACGTCATCGCGATGGATGACCTATACGGTGGCTCGTACAGGCTGTTCGAGCGCGTCCGGCGCCGGAGTGCCGGTCTGGACTTCACATTCGTCGACCTAAATGACACAGCCGCCCTGAAGGCTGCAGTCAAGCCGAACACCCGGATGATCTGGGTTGAAACGCCCACGAACCCGATGCTGAAGCTCGTCGACCTTCGCGCGATCAATGCGTTCGCGAAAAAGCATGGGCTGATCGTCGTTGTGGACAACACGTTCTGCTCCCCCATGCTGCAAAGGCCTGTCGAATGGGGAGCCGATCTCGTCCTGCATTCCGCCACCAAATATCTGAACGGCCATTCCGATATCGTGGGTGGAATCGTCGTCGCCGCGAACCCGGAACTCGCGGAGCAGATGGCCTTCCTGCAGAACTCGGTTGGAGCGATCGCCGGTCCCTTCGACGCCTTTCTTGCCATGCGTGGTCTCAAAACACTACATCTGCGCATGCGGCAGCACTGCGAAAGCGCACTGGATCTGGCGAAGTGGCTCGAGGCGCATGCGCAGGTAAGCCGTGTGATCTATCCAGGCCTGAAAAGCCATGCCCAGCACGGACTGGCGCGTCGCCAGATGGACGGATTCGGAGGAATTATTTCCGTCGAGGTAAAGGGCGGTCTTAGCAAAGCTCGCCGCGTGCTCGAGCGTTGCCAACTGTTCGCTTTGGCTGAATCTCTCGGCGGCGTCGAGAGTCTGATCGAACATCCCGCGATCATGACCCATGCTTCCATTCCGCCCGCTAATCGGAAGCGCCTGGGCATCTCGGATAGCCTGATCCGCCTTTCTGTCGGCGTCGAAGACGTTGAAGACCTTCGCCACGAGCTCAGCCTGGCGCTGCGTTGACCGACACTTCTTGATTTCGATGGTGAACATGACTGCCTTTTCAACACAAATAGACGCAAAGAAGTCACCCCGACTTCGCGCGCTCCTCAATCCCTTCTCAGCTTTGCTGTGGCATCGATCACTGGTGTGGGAACTGAGTAAACGCGACGTTCTCGGCCGCTATCGCGGTGCGAGCTTTGGCTTGCTTTGGGCTCTTATCAGCCCCTTCCTGGTGCTTGGCGTGTATACCTTCGCCTTCGGCTTTGTCATGAAGAACAAGTGGCCGCAGGTCGAGGGAGGACAGACTCACTTCTCGATTATCCTTTTCGTCGCGCTGATCGTTCATGGGCTCTTTTCCGAGTGCCTCACGCGTTCTCCCTCGTTGGTCGTCTCACAGCCCAACTTCGTGAAGAAAGTAATCTTTCCCCTTCAGATTCTTCCGTGGCCGATGTTGCTTTCCGCACTCTTCCACGCGTTCATGAATCTTATGGTCTTCATGCTGCTTCGCCTATTCATGGAAGGCACAATCGCATGGACCATTATCTTCTTCCCCGTTGTGATCCTTCCGCTGGCGATGCTCTCGCTCGGTGTGGCGTGGGCCCTTGCAGCCTTAGGGGTGTACCTGCGCGATATCGGCCAGATCACGGGTGTTATGTCGACCGCGCTCCTTTTCATGTCTTCGGCGATGATCCCACTTTCCTCGGTGCCGGCCTCGTACCGCGGCTGGTTCGAGCTCAATCCGTTGACGTTTATCATCGATCAGGCCCGTGAAGTCTGCCTCTGGCAACATATGCCGGATTGGCAAGGGTTGGGAATCTACGCAGTCATCGCGCTTGCGGTGATGTACGCAGGCTATGGGTGGTTTGCTTCGACACAAAGAGGATTCGCTGATGTCCTCTGATAAGGCGATCTCTGTCGAGCAGGTCACCAAGGCCTTTCCGATCTACGACAAGCCACATCATCGCTTGATGCAGATGCTCAGTCCCGCATCGCGTAAGCATCGCTGGTTCAGGCAGTTTCATGCGCTCCGCGGCGTCTCCTTCGACGTAGGTCGTGGCGAGACCGTGGGCATTATCGGTCGCAACGGATCCGGTAAGTCCACGTTACTTCAAATTATCTGTGGGACCCTTGCTCCGTCGACGGGCTCACTTGAAGTTAAAGGCCGTGTTGCGGCACTGCTCGAGCTCGGCGCAGGATTCAATCCGGATTTTACCGGTCGCGAAAATGTGTACCTCAACGGAAGCCTGCTCGGGCTGTCGAAGGTGGAGATCGATGACCGCTTTGAAGACATTCTGTCATTCGCCGGTATCGGAGAGTTCATCGACCAGCCGGTCAAAACCTATTCCAGCGGCATGTACGTTCGCCTTGCGTTTGCCGTCGCGAGCAATGTCACACCTGACATACTTATCGTCGACGAAGCACTTGCCGTGGGCGACGCGAAGTTTCAGGCGAAGTGTTTCGCGCGCCTGAAGAACCTCCGCGACGCAGGTACTACAATTCTTTTCGTTTCGCATTCGACCGAGCAGATCGTGACTCATTGCGACCGCGCCGTCTTGCTCGACGGCGGCGTGGTTTTGTCTGATGGCGAACCGAAGATCGTTGTAAATCAGTACCTCGATCTTCTTTTCGGAGTGGATAAACCTGCTGTCGAAGCGGACGCCTTGTCCATGACGGACGAGGGAGATGGTGCTCATGATGGCTTTATGAGTTCCGAAGGCGACGAGCACTCTGATCCGTTCTCTACCCGTCCCAACTACAACGCGCACGAATACCGTTGGGGTGATCGACGCGCACTTATTCGCGATTTTTCGTTGAACGTAGGTGGCGTTCAAAACCCATCGTCGGTATCGACAGGCGATCACGCGAGCCTGGCAATTGCCATCGAGTTTGAACAGACAGTGCATCGCCCCATTCTCGGTGTCGCCATCAAAAACAAAGAGGGGGTGACAGTGTACGCCACTAACTCCGAGATGCTCGATTCGAATGAGATTCCTCTACTTGGCGAATCCGGAACTTCAGTTCGCATCGATATCAACTTCACTTGCGCAATGGGTGCGGGCGATTACTTCATATCCCTTGGTGTAGCGAGTCGTGACGGTTCGGAAGTAATTCCCCACGATCGACGCTATGACGCGATCCATATGCATGTGCTTGGATCCACATTTGTTGGATTCAGCAATCTGGAACTCCAGATGCGTCCGTCGGCCAACTGAAGAAAATATTATGAAAGAAACAATGAGAGCATCGTTGGCGGCGCGTTATGATCTTCATTCGAATCTCTGGCTCCGAAAGGGCGAGCCGGAGGCTTTTGCCTACTCTGATGGTGATGAGACCGAAAATCGGATTCACGACATTATTGCGGCGGCGGGCGATGTTTCGCTTTTTTCTTACGAACTGAAAGCCGCTCAGACGGACTGGGCATCCCGATATCATCTGAGTGCCACGCGCGCCAACCTGCTCAGGCCCCTGGCTTCCATTTTGTCCGGCTCCACGATGGAGATTGGTTCGGGTTGTGGAGCTATTTCACGCTTTCTTGGCGAGCTCGGTGGCGATGTCGTTGGTATTGAGGGGAGTCCGCGTCGGGCTGCCATCGCCGCGTCGCGATGCAGGGATCTTCCAAACGTGAACATCGTCAACGAAGTCTTTGATGACCTTGTGGTCGATGAGAAATTCGACGCGGTTACCTTGATCGGCGTGCTTGAGTACTCCTCGATTTTCGGTAAAGGTACCAACCCAGCGCTTACGTGGCTCAAGAAGGCGTACGAAAGCCTCAACGACGGCGGGCATCTTGTCATTGCGATCGAGAACCAGCTGGGTCTTAAATACCTCGCGGGCATGCCTGAAGATCACCTCGCGAAGGCGATGTTCGGTATCAATGATCTCTACGGCGAAGGCACGGCGACGACGTACGGCCGCGTCGAGCTATCAGGATTGCTAGCCGAGGCCGGGTTCGGTTCTGTGGAAGTGGCCCTGCCGTTTCCCGATTATAAGCTCCCAACATCGGTATTGCTTCCCCGGTCGTACGATTCCACCTACCCATCGTTTGACGCATCCGCTTTCGCCAGACAGAGCGTGGCAGCCGACGCACAGTTGATCCATGCGCCCTTGTTTTCGCTTGGGCAGGCATGGGGTGTGGTTGGTCGAAATCACTTGCTTCCTGATCTCGCAAATTCGTTCCTCTTTGTTGCGCGAAAAGGAACAGTCCCGGCGGCGTGGGCTACATCGGGTGCTATCGCGCACCACTTTTCAACTGAGCGCTTGCCTCCCTACTGCAAGCAGGTCGATTTCGTCCCGACTGAAGCTGGCATTAATGTCAAGAAAACGAGGCTTGCGCCGGATAGTCATAGTGAGCAAATGCGTCCAATATCGCTCGTTATCGCCGATGAGCCATATATTCCGGGCGCCAATCATTGCGATCGCTTTGAGCGAATCGTATCGGCGCAGGGTTGGGGGATTGCGGAGGTCGCTGAGTGGCTCGGCGAGTGGCAAGAGGCACTCGATGAGCTGCTGCTGACACATGGGGTGCGGGGCCCGCACCACGTGCATTCGATGCTCCCGGATTGGGCGATCGACGCCCTTCCGCGCAATCTGATGCGGAGTGCGTCAGGTGCTTGGCACTTCATTGATCTTGAATGGGAGTGGAAGGCAGGGGTCGAGTACGGTTACCTTGCCTATCGAGCTATCACGGTTGCGATGGCATCGCTAACGGCGATTGCCGCCCCCGCACTGAAGCGCCACCGATTTATTCGTGAGGTGATGCTCGACGTCCTGGCTGCGCGGGGTATGAGCATATCGTCCGCTGACATCGAGCGCTATGTTGAGCTCGATGGCGTCCTTAGGAAACTAGCCTTCGGCGTGAGCGCCGACTTTACATCGCGTGACTTCGGTGCGTTCGAAGTGGCGGTGATGCCCGATGTGACCTCGCTCGTGATAGATGCCGCAAGTGAGGCTCGTGCCAGCGCCTTTAGCGATCTCACCGAGGCTGGCCGAGTCGTGGAGGAGAGCGCACTTGAAAGTCTGGTTCTGCTGCGAGAGCGTGAAAACGCGGAGCTTGCTGCCGAGCTGGGCTCTCTGCGCGCCGAGCTTGCAACCGCAACCTGCGAGCGAGACGCGCAACAGCGGCGGAGCTGTGAGCTTTCTGATGAGATTGACGCCTTACGGCACGACATAGCGTTCGTGCATCACGCGCATGCCGCGACACAGCACTCGTATGTTGAGCTTCAGTCGCATTTGGCTTCCGTCTTATCGTCAAAGAGCTGGCGCTTGATGGCTCCGCTTCGCATTGCGAGACGCTCCCTGAAGCCCGGTGGACTTCGCATTGAGGCAGGGCGTGCCGCCCGTGCCGCCTTCCGCGCCATGCCTGGAAATCATGAGGGAAAGCGCCGCCTGAAGGAGTCAATCCTTAATATCATCGAGCACTTCCGTAGTGGTCGATCACGCGTCGGAGAGCCTGAAGCTGAAGAAGCTACCAGCAGCCTCCCCCCAGAGTCTGTACAGGCACGAGTTGTCTCGACTCCTGCGGCCGACGAGTACGTTTCGATCGCTGCGTCCCCGGTTCGGCCGTGGGAGATCGATGTCCGCCTGATCGCGTTCTACCTACCCCAGTTTCATCCCATCGCTGAGAATGACGCGTGGTGGGGGCGTGGCTTCACTGAATGGACCAATGTCACCAAGGCCCGGCCTCAGTACCCGGGACATCATCAGCCCCAGCTTCCGGGGGAGCTGGGGTTCTACGATCTGCGTTTGATCGACGTGATGCGTCAGCAGGTTGATCTCGCCAAGCTCTACGGTATAGCCGGATTCTGCTTTCACTACTATTGGTTCGGGGGGCGTCGTCTTCTCGAGCGGCCGGTTAATCAGTTTCTGGAAAGTGATATCGATTTCCCTTTCTGCATCTGCTGGGCAAATGAAAACTGGACGCGACGCTGGGATGGTATGGACGGTGAGATTCTCATTGGCCAGGCTCATTCTGAAGCCGACGACCTTGCCTTTATCGAAGCCTTGATTCCCCTGCTTCGTGACAAGCGCTATATCCACGTAAATGGGAAGCCGCTAATTGTGGTCTACCGTCCCTCTGTGCTGCCTGATGCGGCAGCGACAGTAGGGCGTTGGCGCAAATATTGCCGCGAGGCTGGCGTGGGCGAGATTTTCATGGGTATGGTCCAGTTCGATGTAGACGACCCTCGCACGTACGGCTTCGATGCGGCGATTGAATTCCCACCTCATAAACTGGCAAGAAATCTCCCCGCGATCAACGACGAGATCGATGGGTTGGCTTCGGATTTTGCGGGTACCGTCATTGACTACGAAGCGATCTGCGACAGAGCCGCAGAGGTCGAAGACGAAGGGTTTAATCTGTTCCGCGGTGTCTTTCCCTCGTGGGATAACGAAGCACGGAAGCCCGGCCGCGGATATCTTTTTCACGGAGCCACGCCCGAGCGCTATGGACGTTGGTTGCGCCAAGGGCTCGACTTTGCGCGCAGGCATCCTGTCGAAGGCGAAAAGATCGTTTTCGTTAATGCCTGGAACGAGTGGGCCGAAGGTGCTCACCTTGAACCAGATCGTCGTTATGGTTACGCGTTTCTGCAAGCTACCCGTGATGCATTGGTAAGCGCGCATGGCGATTTAGGACCTTCCAGGCGGCTGATTCTTGTAACGCACGACGCCCATCCGCACGGCGCACAGTACCTCACATTAAATATCGCTCGAGAATTACGCGAGGTTTTTCACGTCCAGCTAGACATCGTTTGTTTAGGAGAAGGTCCTCTTATAGAGAAATTCTGTAGATTCGGGGACGTGCATCTTCTGGCCGGTCTGCCGCAGGATGGTGCGGAGGCAAAGGAACTTGTTGATCGATTGGCGGCGAAGGCCAGTCATGCCGTAGTAAATTCGACCGTTTCCGGTCTCTTCGCCGGCGCTATGGCGGATGCTGGAATTGAAATCGCGACCCTGGTTCATGAAATGCCGGGCGTCATCAGGCAATACCATGTGGAAGAGCATGCGAGAGTCATCGCGGCTGTTTCGCGTCGTGTTCTGTTTCCTTCCGAGGTTGTCCGCGACGGCTTTCTTCAGTTCGCTCAGGTTCCAGACACGGCCTCGGAGATTCGTCCGCAAGGCCTTTTTACGCGAAGCCCCTGGCGCGGAATGCGGGACCGGGCTATTCCTCGGGCGAACTTACGAGAGAAACTCGGTATTGCTTCCAGTGATCAGGTTGTTCTGTCTGTTGGCTATGCCGATCTACGCAAGGGCGCCGATCTCTTCGTCGAGGCGGCGTTGCAGATTCTAGCGTCCCGGAATGACGTTCAATTCGTTTGGGTGGGACACGCCGATGACAATCTCCTGGCATCGCTGACACCGAAGATCTCGGACGCTGGCTTCTCACATAACTTTCATTTTGTGGGGATGGACTTTAATACGGCGGACTATTACGCCGGAGCTGATCTCTACGTCCTTGCATCTCGAGAGGATCCGTTTCCTTCCGTCGTGCTTGAGGCGCTTTCTGTAGGACTTCCGGTGGTGGCGTTCGCTTCCTCGGGAGGAGCAAGAGACATTCTGAGTCGTGGATGCGGATTGTTGGTCCACGAGCAGACATCGGGCTCATTGGCTTCCACTGTAGCGAATGTGCTCCTGGACGGTAAGCTTCTTAAGCGCCTCGGTGACGTTGGAATGCATTTGGTCGCAACCGAATTCTCGTTTCGACGGTACGTATTTACCTTGCTGGACGCATGCGGATTGCCGGTTCCAAAGGTTAGTGCGGTCGTTCCGAACTATAACTACGCGCATCTTCTAGGCGAGCGGCTTCGTTCGATCGACGCCCAGACGCTACCTGTCTATGAGTTGATCGTGCTCGACGATGGTTCGACGGACGGCAGCATAGATGCTCTGGACCGACTGCGTCCGACCCTGGACACCGAATTTGTTGTCGTTGCCAATACGATTAATAGCGGCTCCGTCTTTCGCCAGTGGATGCGTGGCGCCCAGCTCGCGCAGGGTGAGTATCTCTGGATCGCGGAGGCAGATGATGCGTGCGAGCCGAGATTCCTTCAGGAAGTCCTGCCGGTGATGATCAGTGACCCGGGCGTCGTCCTCTCCTTTTCTCAGTCCCGGCAGATTGATGATGGAGGTCATGTGATAGCGGACGACTACCTTGGGTATACGAACGACGTCGACGGTCATCGATGGCGAGCCGATTATGTCAATGATGGGGCGGATGAAATTGCCACTGCGCTGTCAATCAAGAACACCATTCCAAACGTAAGCGCCGTGGTTTTCCGTACGACAGCGGTGCGGCAGGTGCTCGAGCAGGAGATTGAAGACATTGCGTCTTTCAGGATCGCTGGGGATTGGCTCACCTACATGCTGGTCGCCTCTGGAGGACGCGTCGCGTTCACGGCGAAGGCTCTGAACCACCATCGACGGCATGCCGCAAGCATAACGCTCGGGTCGGATCAACTGCCGCACCTCCAAGAAATTCTCAGGGTGCAAGAGATAGCCCGAAGCCGTTTCGATGTTCCCGTTGGGCAAGCCGAGCGTGCATGGCAGTACGCAGAGGGGCTGTATCAGCAGTTTGGCATGGCATCTCCAGCCAGCCCTACCTTAGGGGCTCGACCTGACTTGGCGCACTTCCGTCCCTGAGTGGCGGGATGCTCGCTACCCTAGGCTAGTACTAGGGTGGCGGGTAGTCATGGGTATACTTCGCAAGAAGTTATTTGGAGTCGCGCACGTGGTTGTATTGGTTATTGGTGGAAACGGGTTTATCGGGTCGCGCCTGACCGAGCGGCTGCGTGGGCGGGGAGTGGATGTTCGCATTTTGGATGCGGGCATCCCTCGACCTGATTTTGACTGGCAGGGAATCGACTATCGCAGGGGATCACTAGCGGAGCGCGGGGCGATTCTTGAGTCGCTAAATGGTGTGAATGTGGTGGTGCACTGTGCCAGCAGTACCGTGCCCAGTACTTCAAATCTCGATCCTGTTGGCGATGTCCAACAAAATCTTGTCGGGGCCATCAATGTTCTGGAGGCCATGCGCCAAGTTGGCGTCGGCCGCATCGTTTACCTTTCATCTGGGGGCACGGTCTACGGCGATCCCATAGAGGAGCCGATTCCAGAAAGCCACGAGCTAAATCCGATCTCATCTTATGGCGTCGTCAAGGTTGCTATCGAGAAGTATCTGTCGATGTATCGCTCCTTGTATGGGATCCAATCAGTCATTCTCAGGCCGTCCAATCCGTATGGCCCGGGTCAGCTATCCACAGGAGTCCAAGGCCTTATTGCTTCCTTTCTTGGTAAAATCTTGGCGGGCGAGACCCTTCCCATCTGGGGAGATGGCGAGATAGTCAGAGACTATCTCTACATAGACGATCTCATCGACATGCTTTGCCTCGCGGTCCTGCGCTGTGAAACGGGGATCTTCAACGTTGGGAGCGGTCAAGGACAGTCGGTAAACGATATCGTCGCCGCGATAGCCTCGGCGACGGGCTTCATGCCCGAGATCGTTCGCATGGAGGCGCGAAGCTTTGACGTAAAAAGAGTTGTACTGGACGTGTCTCGTGCCCGCGACGTATTTGGCTGGACGCCGCGCACGACCCTGTCAGATGGAATTCAGTTGGCCTGGAAGTGGCTGAAGCAAAGTCGCGCGCCGGAGTAGGCACGCGCTACGAGTGGGGCGGCCGTGCGTACGCGCAGGTTTTCTTGGGGGAAGAACAGGTGAAGAAATGAATCGGCTGTCCGTGGCAGAGGCACAAAGGATCGAGTTGGACAGCGTGGAAGAGCGCGTTGTCACATCGCGTCCCCGTCTTGACTTTATGGACGCCCTGCGCGGGCTGGCTGCCAGTTACGTCGTGCTGTACCACATGGTGTTGCTGCCGATGCCGAACCTCCCAGTCCCACCTTGGCTGGCGGCGTTTGCCGGAAATGGCGGCTCCGGCGTGACGTTGTTTTTTGTTGCGAGCACTTTCTCACTGTTCTACACCATGCCGTCGCGGTTGAAGGAGCCAACGCCCCGCATCAGCTTTTACTTGCACAGGCTGTTTCGAATAGCGCCGCTTTTCTACGCAGTGGTTTTGGCTTCAATGCTGCGAGACTATCTCGTGTTCGGCGTCTCTCATTCAGGCTGGGAAGTTGCCGGAATGGTCACCTTCATCTTTAATCTTATCCCTGGACATCAGGAGAGCTTTGTGTGGGCAGGATGGACGATCGGCGTCGAAATGCTGTTCTACGCAGCGTTTCCTGCGATTTACGCGCGCGTGCGAACCATCTACGGGGCGATCGCCTTCTTCCTGGTGACTCTCATCGCCTGGAACGTCCTTATTGTTTTTCTGCCAATGGTCCCCCTTAGCGACGTGCAGCGCGCCTCGGTCCTTCAGTGGTTCGTATTGCGCCATCTCCCGATATTTGCCATCGGAGGCATCTGCTTCTATGCCCTCCAAACGCATTTGAAGTCAGGTTCACGTTCTCAATCTCAAGCCTCCTTAGGTGCCATGCTTGTGTTGCTTGCTATGTTTCTATACATGGCGCTTCTTTCATCCTGGCTACCGAATATATTCGGCGCTCAATACTACTGGCAGGGCGTTGTTTACGGTTTGGCCGTATGTGGACTTTGTCTCTGGCCATGGTCACTGCTTGTGAACAGGTTGACTATGTTTTTGGGAAAGATCAGCTACTCGCTTTACCTTATTCATCCCACGGTCATCTACTTCTTAACCCCTGCGTACCGTAATATCTACTCGCACGTACCGAGGGCGTCGCTTGCTCTCGCTGCTTGTCTCGCATTGACTCTGGCGGTCGCTAGTCTTATTTCCTACGTTACTTATCGATTGGTCGAAGAGCCTTCCATCAAGGTGGGCAGGCGGCTGTATGCGCGATTCAGAAATCAGCAATCGCCGAAGGCGTCCGCCGCATGAAGGAATTTCGCATCGACTTTCACCCTGGAACAGTGCCTTCAGGTGAAGAGTTACTACCGCATCATCTTTGCTCGGCTTCTGACCTCACATGAACATCACTTCAAGCCAAGGCTTCGACTCATCGCAGCCTCGCGTCCGTCGATTCATTACTGCGATCCTGTTCGCCTGGTTTGCGATTTCGGCGTACGGCATCTGGGCATATGCCAGCCGTGAAACCGAGCCTCCGGTTTTTGATGCATTGTCGTACGTTCAGAAGGCGCAAGCGTTCTGGGCCGCAGTCGGCTCCGGCCATCTTTTTAATCCATTCAATCTCGAACCACCTATCCGTCCGTTCGGCACAGTTTTCTTCACGCATCCGTACGGATTTACGGAAGACTTCAGACCGTTCTATTTTCTTTCGGAATTTCTGCCGGGAGTGATTCTCGTACTCTCGCTGGCTATCGTGGCCGGGCGCAACGCATGGCGTAATGCACGCGAGACGTGGTTCGTTGGCATAGTTTTGATCGTCGCAGGAAGCCTCCCATCGTATTATCAGTTCGCGTCGGCCGAAGGCGTGCCCATCATGGGTACGTGGGGCTTCGTCGACACGCTATTTGGTGCACTCGGCGCTCTCGCGATGGCATTTGCGACTCGTGCGAAGCCGAGTTCCTGGATGCGCGACACGTTTGTTTCCGCGTCGTTGGCCGTTCTGACCATTCTCGTTAAGCCCGCTGGGCTAACTCTTATGTTGCTGATAGCTGGCTCCTGGGGGCTTATGGGATTGGGCGCCACGCTGAGGCGTAACTTGGCGCGCGCGGCCCTGCTTAAGGGCATATCGGTATACCTCGTTATTTACGGGTCCACAGCGCTGGTTTTGTATCACTCCGCGTATTTCTCAAAGGAGAACTACCTTTACGGTCTCAGTAGCATGAAGCTGCTGCATGCTGCACAGGTCACCTCTCCCACGGTGAGCCAGATCTTTGCGAAGCTCCATCTCGCATTCGGCGTACCGTTGACGATCATTCTGATCGCGGCCGTAGGATTTACCGTCTGGCAGCGCCAATGGGAGCGGCTAGGCGTTGCGCTCGTTTGCCTGGCTGGAGGGTTCTGGCTGTGGTTGGGCCAAACCAATATAGAGCACGTCCGATACTTTTTCCCCTTTCCGATCATGGCGCTTACGGCGGCGCTACCAGCATTGACGCATTCTTCCGCTACGTTTCCAAGGCTGGTCACTGCAGGCAGTGCACTTCTTCTGGTACCAACCGTTATCATTGCTTGGCTTCTGCTCAGCGCGAATCCGTCACCGCGCCTCGAAAGAATCGTCGGCACAAATCTTTCAACAAATCTCCATGCCGCTGAGGTCGCGCAGGGGCGGGCACTTGCATCCATTCTTGCGGCAGATCCTTCGCATAGTAGTATCGTGTATTACTGCGGCGTTGCTCCGAAGGTGAAGGCATTCGAGGCGGTGATGGATTGGAATCGCGTCCTGGGTTTGAAGGGCGGAAACTCTAACCCCGCGCTGCCGATCGACTGGGTGCGCGAGCACGCTTATCGTCTAGATGAGGTGATACGGGCGAAATACGTTGTCTTCGAGCCCTACGAACACCCAGATCAGGCCTCTGCCAGCCTGCCGGTGGCGGATGACTTCGACAAGGAGCAGGTAGTCGTCCGCGCATGGTTATCTTCGTTGAATGAGGCGTCGGGTGTTCGGATTATTTCCGACGACGGTGTTCGGGTCTTGGAGATCGTGGATCCGATGAAGGTGGCGACGGCAGCTTCTCGTGATCTGCTTCCGCATCACATTTTCCGACAAGTGTTCCTCGATGGATTTACCGAGCGTAGCTTCCTCTCTCCGGCCGAAGCGCAAGGGTTGTCTGGGAACAGGCTAGCTGCGCCCCTCGAGCTGCGCTGGGACGGGCAGGTGGTGGCTTTGATGGACGCTGTTCTGGTAAGTGCGAACACGGACGGCACAAGGTTGTTTGACATTTACATTCATCAACAAAAAGCGTTGCCAGAGCCCGGTTCGGGCTGGACGGTGTTCGTGCATGCGATGGATGATGCAGGTGAAATTGAGCAGGCGTACGTGTCCTATAAAGATTCGCTGTTGTCCCCCAGCGGCGACGTTCACTATCGTTTGTCCTTACCTGTGACTTCTAGGTCGCCAGTCCGGTATGCCGTGGGCATCTTCCGCCACGGAGTTGGCCGTGAAGATAGCTTCCTTACCAGCGAGGGCGGTGACTGGGACGGGCGCCGCCATGTCCTCTGAAGAAGAGCCGACGCATGGGCATTGGATCGTTGAGCGGTGCCCTCGTGCGCTCAGGCGTTTCTTGCGCAGAAGACCAATGTGGCTCGTTGAGGTTGTCCTTTTTTTGGCGGTCGGGGGGGCGCAGCTCACGCTCGACTGGATTGTCTACGTTGTACTTTCCTACGGAACGTTGCCTGTGGCCGTCGCGAACATAATCGCGCGCATGAGTGGCGCATCCCTGGGCTTCTGGTTGAATCGAAAAGTAACATTTCCGGGCGCTGATGGTCGTGTTGGGCGAAGTCATTTCTTGCGTTTTTCAGCATTTTGGGTCGTCGCGACCTTCTTCAGTACCGCGATCCTCGAAGCTGCTAGATGGCACTATGGTCTTGAGGCTTCGTGGTTGGTTAAACCCGCGATTGAAGCCGTACTGGCTGTAGCGAGTTACCTGATCTCCAAATATTGGATTTATCGATGACAGCGACCCATGTTGTGCCAATCGCGAAGGCTGCTGGCCTCGAAGATATCCGAGTAGCGGTCGTAATCCCTGCCTATAAGGTTTCGCGGCACATCGTTGATGTGGTGAGATCAGTGCTTCCATACTGCGATCACGTGTTCGTGATCGATGATTGTTGTCCGGAGGGCTCCGGGAAACTCGTTGAGTCAACTTTCGTGGATCCCCGTGTCGTGGTGCTTTTTAACGAGCAGAACGCGGGCGTGGGTGGTGCCGTTATGAACGGGTACCGCGCCGCCGTGGCTGCAGGAGTCGACGTCATCGTAAAAGTCGATGGTGATGGGCAGATGGATGCCTCACTTCTTCCCGAGTTTGCCTTGCCGATTGCGCGAGGCGAGGCTGACTACACGAAGGGAAACCGTTTCTTCGATTTGAAGAACATTGGCGCGATGCCGCCAATGCGGATATTCGGGAACGCCGCACTCTCGTTTATGGCGAAGCTATCGACGGGATATTGGGATATCTTTGATCCGACGAACGGCTATACGGCCATACATTCCGACGTCGCGCGCCAGCTGCCCTATGATCGTATAAGCCAACGGTATTTTTTTGAAACGGATCTCATGTTTCGCCTGAATACATTGCGGGCGGCTGTAGTCGATATTCCGATGGATGCGAAATATGGCGACGAGGTCAGCAATCTGCATATTCGCCGTATCTTGGGCGAATTCTTGTTTAAACACGCGAAGAATTTCTTTAAGCGTATTTTTTATAACTATTTTCTTCGTGACGTGTCACTTGCTTCGGTCGAGCTGGTTCTTTCCATGATCCTGCTCGCTTTTGCGGCGATTTTTGGTGGTGGCCATTGGGTTTCGTCCGCATCTGGCGGTCGAGCGACCCCTGTTGGCACCATTATGATCACGGCAGTCAGTCTCATCTGGGGGCTTCAGCTTCTACTGGCTTTCATTGGGTACGATATTTCAACGGTTCCCCGCCGGGCTATTCATAAGCGAGTTCGACGAAACTAAATACGTTCATCGTTTCATGATCACGAAGACCTCGTTGAACTCGGCTTCTATGCCCTTGTCGCGGTCGATCGTGTTGTACGTTACGACGGGAGAATTTACCCAGTTGCTTGCGACGCGCTCAAAGTCGAAGCCGTAATCCCAGGTAACTAAAGCCCTTCCGTCACCTACTGGGCTGCCGTGGTATTCCTCCGGAAGAAAGTGCTCGATGTCGCCGGACGGGCGCAATACGGCGCGGCAGCGCGACTTTGCAAGATCGGGATGTTTGGGTGCAGTGAATATGTGCGCCCCACCGGGCTTGAGGGTTCGTTGAATTTCTCGAAGTGCCAAATCGGGTCGGAATACGTGCTCAAGAACATCCTGTGTGACAAAAAGATCAAGACTGCGGTCCTTCAGCGTAAGCTTTTCGATGTTCTCGCACCTGACACCGTCCTTTACCGACCCTAGGGGCACGCCGGGCAGATATTGAGAGGACTCGTAACGTTTGCTGTGGTGCACCAGCATGGGAGGGGCAGGCGATGACTCGTGCAGACGCTGCTTTCGCCAGCGAGGATAGAGGAGATCGAGTACGGTGATTAAATGCCGCTGCCGCGGAATTGAACCGCATCGGTCACATCTGTAATCCTCGCGCAACCATGTACCGTGCACCGTAAAGTTGGTCGCGGAGCGACAGCATGGGCAGTAACCTTCGTGTGATCGCAGCGTTTCGCCAATCGACGACATAAATAACTCCCTGTAAGAATCAAAGGCGATGCCTAATGATTTTCACGGGAACATAGCACAGCGCTGCATTTGGAATCCGCCACGGCGCCAAGGCGAGCGGTCTATGAGGCGAGATCCCGATGTGGGAGCTACGTGGCTGTACGGCTACGGTCGCGGCCAAGGAGTCGCTCGTGAGCGTTCAGCCCACGAGCGCAGGGAGAATACAGGCGATCTGTCTATCTATAATCGGACGACGCACGACGCGATGTCCGTGCGAATGTCGGCGGCCGCAACGGTGATTCGTCCGACCTTCAACCCATAAGGCCTACTAAAGAGCAGCCTCGAGTTCCGGCAGGATCTTGAATAGATCCCCGACAAGGCCGATATCCGCGATCTCAAAGATCGGCGCCTCACCGTCCTTATTGATGGCGACGATCGTGCCTGCGTCCTTGATCCCCGTCAGATGCTGGATGGCACCCGAGATACCAATGGCGATGTAAAGCTCCGGAGCGATGATCTTCCCGGTCTGGCCGACCTGCATTTCGTTCGGAACGTAGCCGGCGTCAACCGCCGCACGCGACGCACCCACGCCCGCACCGATCTTGTCGGCGAACTTATAGATGATGTCGAAGTTTTCCTTCGAACCCACGCCGCGTCCGCCCGAAACGACCTTCGGCGCACCCTGGAGGTCTGGACGGTCGCTCTTGCCCTGCTGCAGGTTCACGAAGCGGGTGTGCGAGGGCAGGGCAGCATCGATCGTCAGGGCCTCGACGGAAGCCGAGCCGTTGGAGGCGGCGGCCGGCCACGAGGCCGTGCGGATCGTTGCGACGACAGTCGAGGCCGCGTCCACTTCGACGGTGACGATGGCGTTGCCGGCGTAGATCGGGCGCTTGAAGCTGTGCGGGCCTTCCACAGTCATGACGTCGCTGACCTGCGAGACGCCCAGCAGAGCCGCCACGCGGGGGGCGAGGTCCTTACCGAAGGTGGTCGAGGGGACGAACACATGGCTGTAGCCTGCCGCCGCCTTGGCAATCTGCGGAGCCAGGATGGCTGCGAGGGCATGGGCGTTTTCAGAGCGGGCGACCGTCAGTACTTTGCTGACACCGTCGATCTTCGCGGCTTCCGCGGCGATGGCATCCGGAGCGTCAGACAGGACGATGACGTCGATGGCTTCCGGCTTGACGGCCGAGGCGGCGCTGACCGCACGTGCAGTGGCACCGTTGAGCTTGCCGTCGAGGTGTTCAGCGATAACGAGGATCTTGGACATATCGATTCTCCGGTCGGCTGCTTTACAGCAGGCCCTTCTGCTTGAGGGCCGCGACGAGCTCGGCGGCATCCTTCACCATCACACCCTTGCTGCGCTTGGGCGGGGCGGCGTAGTGAGTGGTCTTGATGTGGTCTGCTGCGTCGACGCCCAGGGAGCCCAGTTCGATCACATCGATCGGCTTGGACTTGGCCTTCATGATGTCCGGCAGCTTGATGAAGCGCGGTTCGTTGAGACGCAGGTCCGTCGTGATCACGGCGGGCAGGTCGGCTTCGATCGTCTCGAGGCCGGCATCCACCTCGCGGGTGACCGTGGCCTTGCCGTCAGCGATCTCAACCTTGCCAGCGAAGGTCGCTTGGGGTCGATCCCACAGGGCCGCCAGCATCTGGCCGGTCTGATTGGCATCGTCGTCGATGGCCTGCTTGCCGAGGATCACCAGACCCGGCTGTTCTTTTTCGATCAGCTTCAGGAAGGTACGGGCGGCGGTAAGCGGGGACACCGCGTCCGAGGTCTGAACGTGGATCGCCCGGTTGGCGCCCATGGCCAGGCCGTTACGCAGGTGGGCCGTCAGGTCGGCGGGACCGATGCCCACGACGATGACCTCCTCGGCCACGCCCTTCTCGCGAAGGCGCAGGGCCTCTTCCAGGGCGATATCGTCGAACGGGTTGGCGGAGAGCTTGACGCCGTCCGTGACCACACCGGTGCCGTCGGGCTTAACCTGAATGCGGACGTTGTAGTCCACGACGCGCTTGTAGCCGACAAGAATCTTCATTCGGGGTTCCTGTGAAATCGCCTGGAAGGCTGGTTCCAGGCGTGGGTTGGATGCACATTCTAGTCCGGGGAGAGATATACCGCAGGAGTTTGCGCCTACGCTTTTTTGGCGTAGGCATACGGCCCTTCCGGTTCCGGCTCGCCAATAAGCGACGCGACTGTCGTTTGCCTATAGCCAGATTGCAGTGCGGACAGGGAAACGACGCGTTCGACAGCGTGAGCCATGGTGCCGTCCACTTGCCCGCTTTCAGATTCGAATTCTGCCTCCGAAAGGGGCGCGTCAATGAGACTAGTCAGGGCAGAGAGGCGGCACCAGAACATGCTGCCTGCCACGAAGGAGTCCTCTTCGGTTTTCGGCTGATTTATGCCCATGAGTGCGCAAAGGTAAGCCACGTTGGCTGCATTCATGCCCCAATAGAAACTCAATGGCTGAACGTGTCCTTCGGGAGCGACGACGCCTAGCATTTTGTCATCGGCGAATGCGCGGACAACGGCATGTGCCCGACTCGGCGATGCAAGGCGTTCCAGCAGTTCCGAGCGCCACGCACTCCCGTCCTGCCGGTGGGTCGACCGCTTAGTGTGCAGTTTGAGTACAACATCTTCGCCTTCGTCAAGCAGTCGCGTGGCTAGCCGCAGGAAGGGCAGAATGTCTCGCCCCCGGTTCGGGGAGACGACAAATTCTGCGTCCAGCCCGAGCCTCGTCGCCTCGCGCCGTACAGCGCTCTCCCGTTCCGTAGGAACAGTCAAGATGATCCGAAAGGAAAGCCCGGTCTCGCGAAGAACCGTGATGATCTCCTCGAGAAGCTCCTGGTACCAGACGTGAATCACTGCACAAGGACGGCTCGTCCGGGGCATTGGTGGAGACATGGCCCGGCGCAGCGCTTCAAGCCATGCAAATCCGAACCTCGCATCGGGTTCCAGAATGGCGCCCTCGGCCCACTCGTTCCATGCATTGACAAAGACAAGGGGGGCTGTGGGAGAACGCCGGCGCGCAGTACTTATCGCGGAGCGCGCCCAGTCTGAGAAAGCGCGGGGCGTCGCACGAACGAAGCTGAAGCCCTTGCCGCTCTTCCGGGCCTCGTTGTCCCAGCCTGGATTGATGCAGGGATACAGTCGGTACGACGGGTCGGGAGCCTCCATGGCCTTGGTCGCGAGATCACGCCAGTCGAATATATGTCCCTGATAATCGGCATTGATCAGACGAAACTGCCCTGTCACGGGCGTGAGATTTGCCTGGTTCGGAGGAAATGCTACTGCAGCGTCAAAGCCGATAGCCTCTGGAGGCATCCGGTCAAAGCTCTGGGCATATGCGAGATGAATCTCACCGACGCCATTGTTGCGGCACCATTCGCGCCAGCGCTTCGCGGTAGCGGCCGCATCTGCGAAAAGGCCCGGGCGGTAGACGAGAAGTATTGGCTTCCCGTCCACTCGAAGATAGCGAGGATCTTTCAGGTAGACCGATATGTACTCGATAAATGCCAGATCGTCCTCATCGCTGTGCTCCTGGCCGATGAGGATGTCGTCCTCGAGCCCATCCCAGCGTCGCGACCAGTTCTCATTAGCCCAGCAGAGACATAGCGGCAGGTCGAGCGTAGGGTCGTCCAGCCACTGGCGGAGTGGCCGCTCGAGCAATGTCTTACCTGCAAACCAGTAAAAGTACATGCAGAAGGCCGCCACGCCGTACTCTCGAGCGAACTGCATCTGCTTGCGCATGACATCGGGCACTCGCAAGTCGTAATACCCGAGATCCGCAGGAACTCGCGGCTGCAGTTGCCCTTCAAATTGTGGGAGAGCTCGGCCAACGTTCCGCCATTCCGTGAACCCGGCACCCCACCAGTGATCGTTCTCAGGAATGGGATGAAACTGAGGCAAATAAAACGCAACTATCGTTGCGGGCAGGGTCGGTGGCAGTGGCTCGACGTTGCGGCTCTGAAACGTCACTGCGCGATGGGCCGCCTGATCAAATGGTCGGCGGGTAGTCGCATGCCCTTCATCGTGGGGAGCGAGACCTTGGTGTGACGGCGCAAGAATGCCCAGCGTGCGTATGAACCATGCGCGCATGCGAATGCGTGTCGATTCATTCAGGGGGATCGCGCGGAAGATTGCACGTAAGCTTCGGAAAATGACGGTCCTGACCAACTTGGATTTTTCCATGTGTCACTTAAGAGGTAGCGGCGACCGGCTTGAGACGACTCGGTCGGACCAGTTCTGAATTGTAGCTGGGCTTGACGCAGATTGCGCAGGCGCACCATGTCCGGAAGTCGGTCGAAATCTGAGATGATTCAAAGGTATCCTGTTAAGGCGTTAACGGTCGATGAGTCATTCCGCTGCCCCAAAGGGACGTCCGCTGAAAACCAGCGTCGTCGTTTGCACTTACAACGGTCAGGCCTATGTTGCCGAGCAGCTGAATAGCCTTCTCGCTCAGAGTCGCACTCCTGATGAGATTGTAATCGGGGACGACGCGTCTGATGATGAGACCTGGTCGCTCGTCTGCGACTTTGTTGCTCGGGCGGAAGGTCGCGGTATCACAGCTATTGCGTTTCGGAACGCACGCCGGGTCGGTTACGTAGAGAATTTTTCGCGAACGTTGCGCTCGGCGGTGGGAGATGTGATCTTCCTTTGCGATCAGGATGATGTTTGGCACGCCGACAAAGTCGCCGTCATGACGGCGTCGTTCGAGCACGATCCGGCGTTGCTGTTTGCGCACTCAGACGCAAGGCTGGTAGATCAGGGAGGGGGCTATCTGGGACATTGTTTGTTTTATGCGCTGGAAGTGACAAAACGTGAACTCGATGGTATCGATTCCGGAGGAGCGTTTGAGGTCTATCTGCGCCGCAACCTCGCGACAGGCGCCGCGTCAGCATTTCGCCGCTCGCTTCTGACGATGGCGCAGCCGCTTCCCCAAGAGTGGGTTCATGATGCTTGGTTGGTCGTAGTTGCTGCAGCTACCGGGCGAGTATCCATTGTCGCCGATTGCCTTATTGACTATCGGCAGCACCCGAAAAACCAGATTGGGGTGGCACGGCGCAGCGTGAAACAGCGGGTAAGCGACCTATTCAGAGCGCGTAATGAGACCATCACAAATACCGCAGATCGGCTGGGTGTCCTCATCGCACGCTTCGAGGAGGTGGATGCCTCGAATGAGCATATCGACAGTGTTCGCTCCATGCGCGACCATCTGCGTCGGCGCCTCGTTATCGGCACTCAATCCCTCTGGCACCGCGTCCCCAGTGTCATCCAAGAGTGGTCCACCGGCCGCTACACCCGCTTCGGCACCGGTATCCGCTCCGCCCTGCGCGATCTCCTGAGAGTCGGCTGATGCCCGCCACCACCCCCCACATCGCCATCCTCCTGGCCACCTACAACGGCGCCCACCACCTCCCCGAACAACTCGACTCCATCATCGCCCAGACCCACACCGACTGGACGATCCACGTCTCCGATGACGGCTCGACCGACGACACGCTGGCCATCCTGCTGACCTATCGCGAACGCCTCGGCGCCGACCGCATGGTTCTGTGGCAAGGCCCGCGCGCTGGCTACTCGCGTAATTTCATGTCGATGCTTCACCGCGAAGGTATCGATGGCGACTACGTGGCCTTCAGCGACCAGGACGACATCTGGGATACGGACAAGCTCGAAAAAGCGCTCGCCGCGATCGTCGCGGCAGGGCAGGAGCAGGCGGCTCTCTACGGCGGCAGGTCCCGCCTCGTCGATGAGGCGGGCAAGCCCTTCGGCATGTCGCCGCTGTTCGCCCGGCGTCCATCCTTCGCCAATGCGCTGGTACAGAGTCTGGCCGGTGGCAACACCATGCTGATCAACCGGCGTGCCCGTGCGCTCATGTGCCGCGCGCCGGAGACAGCGAAGGTCGTCTCGCACGACTGGTGGGCGTATCTGGTCGTCTCAGGCGCGGGTGGCCTGGTCGTCTACGACCGCGAGCCGACCATCGGCTATCGCCAGCACGCCGAAAACATCATCGGTTCCAACGCGGGCTTCGGCGCACGCCTCCGCCGCATGGCCGACATGGTCGGTGGCCGCCATCGCGAGTGGAACGACTTCAATGTCGAACTGCTGGCAGGAATGCGCGACGATCTCAGCGACGAAAATCGCCAGCGCTTCGATCGCTTCGTTGCCGGTCGGTCGGGTTGGCTGCTGCCACGCGCTTGGAACTTCGCCCGTGCGGGGCTCTATCGCCAGACCGCCATCGGCAACGCGGGCCTCGTGCTGGCCGCGTTGCTCGGTCGCCTCTGATCGTCAAAGATTCTGATAATTCGGCCCGGACCCGCCCTCAGGCGTCACCCAGGTAATGATCTGATACGGGTCCTTGATATCGCACGTCTTGCAATGCACGCAGTTCGCCGAATTGATCTGCAGCCGCCTGCCGCCCTCATCCTGCACCATCTCGTAAACGCCCGCCGGGCAGAACTTCTCGCACGGATTCCCATACTCGGTCGTGCACCGGTCGATGCAGATCGAAGTGTCGGCCACCTTCAGGTGCACCGGCTGGTCCTCATCGTGCTCGGTCGCGGCGAAGTACACGCTGGCGAGCCGGTCTCGCGGTGCCAGTGTGCGGTCGACGTAGTCCTTCTTCGGGGTCTCGTACTGGCCGAGCTTGCCCAGCGACGACCAGTCCGCGTGGTTCTTCAGCGTCCACGGCGAGCGGCCGCCGGTCACGGTTTCCCACGCGGCGTTGATCAGGCCGAACCACAGACCCTTGTTGAAGCCCGGGCGGATGTTGCGCACCTTCTTCAGTTCTGCGACGACCGCCGAGTCACGCAACGCCGCATCCCAGCCGGCGGGCGAGAGCTGCGATGCCACGAGGTGCTCCGCGGCCAGCATGCCCGAGGCGATCGCCTGATGCGTGCCCTTGATCTTGGGCACGTTGACCAGACCGGCGGAGTCGCCGATGAGGATCGCGCCCGGCATCTCCACCTTCGGCAGGGACTGCGCGCCGCCTTCGACGATGGCACGCGCGCCGGCGGAAACGATCGTGCCGCCCTCGAGCAGGCCCTTCACGTTCGGGTGGTGCTTGAACTGCTGGAACGCCTCGAACGGCGAGAATTTGGGATCGGGATAATCGAGGCCGACGACAAAGCCGATGGCCACGCGATCGTTGTCGAGGTGATAGAGGAAGCTGCCGCCGTAGGTGTCGTTGGCGAGCGGCCAGCCGGCGGTGTGCACCACCTTGCCGGCTTCGCCGCGGCCGGGCTGCAGCTGCCAGAGCTCCTTGATGCCGATGCCGTAGGTCTGCGGGTCGCTGTCCTTATCGAGGTCGAAGTGCCTGATCAGCGCCTTGCTGATGTGTCCGCGACAGCCTTCGGCCAGCACCGTGACCTTCGCGCGGATGTCGATGCCTTCGGTATAGCCGGGTTTGTGCGTGCCATCGCGTGCCACGCCCATGTCGCCGATGCGCACGCCGTTCACCGCGCCGCTCTCGTCGAACAGCGCCTCGGCGGCCGCATAGCCGGGAAAGACGTCAACGCCCAGCGCTTCCGCCTGAGGCGCCAGCCACGCGCAGAGTGCGCCGAGGCTGACGATGACGTTGCCGTGGTTGTTCATCTGCGGCGGCGTCACCGGCAGCTTGCTGCCCGAGGCGTGGTCGCGCAGCAGCCAGAACTCGTCCTTCGTCACCGACACGCAAACCGGCGGGGGCGCCTTGCGCCATTCCGGTAGCAGGCGGTCGAGGGGCGCCGTCTCGATCACCGCGCCAGAGAGAATCTGCGCGCCGATCGTGGATGCCTTCTCGATCACGCAGACGGTGATCTCCGGATTGAGTTGTTTCGTACGCATCGCGAACGCGAGACCGGCGGGGCCGGCCCCGACGACGACGAGGTCGTATTCCATGGTTTCGCGTTCGCTCATGGCTGGCTCACTCAAACTCGGCTGGCTGGGGAGGGTTGACCTGGCATTGTCCGTTTTCGCCGCCAGAGGGGCAAATGGCGCGTTTCAAACACATTCGCGTCATTAAGCCTTGCATCACTTTCACATATCGCGTTCATAATCGTCCCCAGCGCAAGGAGAGTTCATGAATACGATGCCGCCGGTCGCCGATAACGACATGCGCCGCGCCACGCTACTGCAGATTCTGCACTGGCTGGCTATTGGAAGGGTCCAGCCCCAGGCCCTGTCCGACGTTTACCAGGACGCGATCGAGCGTCTGAACCCGCGTCTGAATGCTTTTTCCGATTACAGCGTTTCCCTGATCCAGGAGCAGTCGCTGGCCGCCGACCGGCGTCGCCGGGACGGTGTGATCGGTCGCCTCGACGGCATGCCGATCGCGATCAAGGACAATTTCGACGTCGCCGGCGTGCCGACGCGCGCGGGTATGCGGCGCCGCACCGTCGTACCGGAGGAGGATGCGCATGTCGTGGCGCGCCTGCGTGCCTCAGGCGCGGTGCTGCTTGGCAAGACCAATATGGATGAAGGCGCGCTCGGCCTTACCACGAACAACCCGTTTCATGGCGCGACGCACAATCCGCACCGGCTCGGTTACACGGCGGGCGGTTCGTCCGGCGGCGCGGCCGCGGCGGTGGCCTCCGGCATGGCCGTAGCCGCCATCGGCTCGGACAGCCTCGGTTCGATCCGCGTTCCTGCGAGCTACTGCGGCATCTACGCCCTCAAGCCGACGCACGGCGAAATTTCCGCGCGAGGCCTGGTACCGGCCGCGCGGCGGCTCGATGCGGTGGGCCTGCTGGCGCGCGGCGTCGACGACCTGACGGTCCTGCTGCAGACGCTCGCCGGCTATGACGCGGACGATCCGCGCTCGCGTCGCCGTCGTGTCGCGTTCTCGCCGCCGGACTGGGAGCCGGGCAACCTGCGTGCCGGTTTCCTGCCCGATCTGGCGGCGGTGGGCGTCGAGCGTGACGTGATCGACGTGTTCGAGGCCGCGCTGGCGCGCCTGCAGGGCGAGCTCGGCGAACGTCGCAGTGTCGACTTCTCCGACTGGGATTTCGCGAAGACGCGTCGTGCCGGCCTGCTGCTGATGGAAGCGGAGATGATCAACACCTTCGCCGCCGAGCTGGCCGATGAGGCCTACCCGGTCTCGAACGCTTTCCGCGACATGGTCGGTTTTGCGACGAAGAAATCCGCCGCTGAATACGCGGCGGCCGATCTCGTCCTGGACGCGGCGACGCTGAAGATGCGCCGTCTGTTCGCTCAGGTCGACGTCCTGGTGCTTCCGACCACGCCGCAGGGCGCGTTCCCGCTGGATGGCCCGGTCCCGGCGTCGCAGGCGGATCTGTGCGGCTTCGCCAGCCTGGCCGGTTGCCCCGCTGTCAGTATCCCCATGGGTACGTTGCCCAACGGCCTGCCCATCGGCATGCAGCTGATCGGTGCACGCGGTTCCGACCTGCGTCTGCTCGAACTGGCCGCTGTCTGCGCGTCGTCGCTGGATGCCGAGCCCACGTACCCGGTGGAGCCCGCCTGATTCCGGACTGGCAGCGTATCGATCTGCCCGGCGCCGACGTGACGTTTGCGCCGGCCTGGCTGCCGCGCGAGGAAGCCGACGCGCTGCTCGATGAGCTGCGTGACCGTCTGCCCTGGGAGGTTCACCGTATCCGCATGTTCGGGCGGGTCGTGGACTCGCCGCGACTCAGTGCCTGGATCGGCGACGAAGCGGCGACGTACCGCTACTCGGGGACGCGCTTCGCGCCGCGGCCCTGGACGCCGGCGTTACTCGCGTTGCGCGATCGCGTGGCGGCGGCGTGCGATGCGCCGTTCAACAGCGTGCTGGCGAATCTCTATCGCGATGGATCCGACCGCATGGGCTGGCACAGCGATGACGAGCCGGAGCTTGGCGCGGCACCGGTGATCGCCTCGGTCAGCCTGGGAGCGGAGCGTACGTTTCGCTTCCGCGCGAAGACAGGGGGCGAGCCAGTCGCCATCGCGCTGCCGCATGGCAGCCTGTTACGGATGGGCGGAGAGACCCAGCGGCTCTATAAGCACGAGCTGCCGGTCAGGAAGCGGGTGGCGGAGGCTCGGCTCAATCTGACCTTTCGTGACATTGGCGAGCGTCGCCAGCCGGGTTAGCGATGCTCCTGCTCCCGGGAGGCCAACGTCCAGCTCACCACATCCCGTGACACCTTATCCATCGCCCGCCCGAACGCCTCGACCACCTGCGGCACTTCTTTCCCGCTGACCGGCTCGTGCACCTCGAACCGTCGCGACGCGACGATCTGGTGCTTCCGCGTACTGGCGAGAACCGCATCGAAACGAATCACGACTTCCGGCGCGCCACCGACATACTCGGTCTGAAACGCGGCGAGCGACCCGCCCAGTTCGACGTCCGCGCCCAGATTGCTGTCATCGGTACTGATGGCTGAAACACGCCCGCTGTCCCGGAACGCATCGGCAAAGCGATCGCGAACCAGATGCGGCACGCTGTCCGCCCAGCGCGCTCCCGCGTACACCGTAATGGTGTTCGCTTCGGGCACTACCGCGATGCGCGCATTGTCCAGCGCGCGCGGCGCATTGGGTGAGGCGATACGTAGCGACCAGCTGACTGGCGTCGCCGCCGAGACGGCGGGTCGTGCGCCGGGCGCCGCGGGTAACGTATAGATACGTGGCGTTTCCGCCTTCGGCAGGATCGAGCAACCGGCCAGCAGGGCGATGAGCAGTGGAGCGGCGAAGCGGGCACGGCTCATGGCGTGAACTCCTTGGTCTTCTCGCGGCCGAACAGGTAGCCGCTGGGGTTTTCGTCGAGACGGCGGGTAATCGAGCGCAGCGAACCCAGCGTGTCGCGCAGCTCACGCAATGCCGGAGCGAGGTCGCCCAGACTGGCGGCGCCGCCATTGATCGCGTCGGCGTTGTCATTGAGCAGGCGATCGACCGAGGCCATCGAATGCTCCAGTGACGCCATCGCCCGCTGCGCGCTCTCCAGCGTCGCCTTGCCCTGGCCTTCGACCAGACCGTTGGCGTTGTGCACCAGCGTGCGGCTCTCGGCGAGGGTGGCGCTCGCTTCCTGCGTCGTCGTATTCAGCTGCCTGATGAGCGAGCGGATGTCCTCGCGCTCGTCGGCGATGACCGCGGTGGTCTTGTCCAGATGGTCCAGCGTGCGCTCGATGCGCTGCACGTTGTCCCTGGACAGCAGATCCTTGGCCTGCGCGGCGGCCTGACTGATGTTGGTGATCAGGTCCTCGCCGCCGGCGAGGAGTCGCGCGAGCGGGGACGGGTCGGCCATGATGACCGGCACTTCGCCGTCATGACCCACCAGCAGCGGGCTGCCGGGCGAACCGCCGGAAAGCTGGATGATGGCCACACCGGTCACACCCGTGACGGCCAGCTTGGCGTGCGTGTCCTTGCGCAACGGTGTGTCGCCGGTCAGGCGGACACGGGCCAGCACGCGGCGCGGGTCTTCAGGATCCAGACGCAGCTGCGTGACATCGCCGAGGCGGATGCCGTTGTACTGCACCGCGCCGCCCTTCGACAGGCCGGTGACCGCCTCGTTGAATACGATGTCGTAATAGTTCCACTCCTGATCGGAGTGCGCCTTGGCCAGCCAGACCCCGAAGGCCAGGCCGAACAGGACGACGAGGACCGCGAACAGTCCTATCAAGACGTGGTGGGCACGTGTTTCCATGACTCAGTCCTTGCCTCGGTGGGCGGCGAGGGTGGCCGCGCGACCGCGCGGTCCGTTGAAATAGGCCTGGACCCAGGCGTCGTCGGTGCGGGCGACCTCATCGATCGGCGCCGCGGCGAGCACGCGCCGCTGCGACAACACGGCGACGCGGTCGCAGGTGGAATACAAGGTGTCCAGGTCGTGGGTGACCAGAAAAACGGTGAGACCCAGCGCGTCGCGCAGGGTGACGAGGAGGCTGTCGAACGCCGCCGCGCTGATCGGGTCGAGTCCCGCGGTCGGCTCGTCGAGAAACAGGATCTCGGGATCCAGCGCCAGCGCGCGGGCCAGTGCCGCGCGCTTGATCATGCCGCCCGACAGTTGCGACGGATACTTGCGACCCGCATCCACCGGCAGTCCGGACAAGGCCAGCTTGACGCCCGCCAGCCGCTGCGCGTCCAGTCGGTCCAGGCCGGCGTGTTCGACGAGCGGGAGCGCGACGTTCTCGGCGACCGTCAGCGACGAGAACAGCGCGCCACTCTGGAACAGCACGCCGAAACGACGCTCCACGAGCGACCGTTTTTCCGCCGGCAGCGAGAGCAGGTCTTCCCCGAAGACCCGTACTTCACCGGCAACCGGTCGAACGAGCCCGACGATGGTCCGCAGCAGGACCGACTTGCCGGTACCCGATCCGCCGACGACGCCGATGATCTCGCCCCGGTAGACATCGAGGTCGAGGTTCTCGTGCACGGTCTGCGCGCCGAAGCGATTGACCAGCCCACGTACTTCGATGACGGTCTCGCGCGCGCTCACCAGCCCATCTCCATATAGAAGAGGGCGGCGAGGGCATCGAGCAGGATCACCACGAAGATGGACTGCACCACCGCCGAGGTGGTGTGTTCGCCGACGGACTGCGCACTGCCCGATACCTTGAAGCCTTCCATGCAGCCGATCACCCCGATCATGAAAGCGAAGACGGGCGCCTTGGCGATGCCGACCAGAAACTGGGTCAGCGAGATGTCGGCCTGGAACATCGACAGGAACATCGACGGCGACATCTTCAGGACCGCCATGCAGACCACGCCGCCACCGACGATGCCGGCGATCATGGCGATGAAGGTGAGCAGGGGCAGGGCGATCAGCAGAGCGAGCACGCGGGGCAGAACGAGCAGTTCGACCGGGTCCAGGCCCAGCGTCCGGATGGCGTCGATCTCTTCCCGCGCCTTCATCGAACCGATCTGCGCGGTGAAGGCGCTGGCTGTCCGGCCGGCGAGCAGGATCGAGGTCAGCAGGACGCCGAACTCGCGCAGGAAGGCGAAGCCGATCAGATCGACGGTGAAGATGCTGGCGCCGTAGCTGGCCAGCGCGGTCGAGCCGAGGAAGGCGACCACCGCACCGACCATGAAGGAGAGCAGCGCCAGGATCGGTACCGCGTCCAGACCGGTCTGCTCGATGTGCGACACCAGTGAGGTGACCCGCCAGCGCTTCGGTTGCCAGACCGTGGCGAGAAATCCCTGCAGGGTGATCCCGATGAAAGCCAGCAGCTTCGCGGTCTGTTTCCAGAAACCTTCGAGCGACCTGCCGATCCGCTCCAGTGCTTCGACGAAGCCGGCGTCGCGCTTGCGCTTCACGCCCTTGCAGTAGGTGTCGATGGCGTCGCCCACGGTCTTCAGCAGCGCGCGCCGCGCAGCGGGCAGGTCCTCATGCTGGGCCAGTTGCTGGGTGCGGGCACTGCCGAGCAGTTCGGCGATGACGAAGGCGCCGGAGGTGTCCATCGCCCCGAGTCGCGCGATGTCGACGGCGACGTCCGCCCCGATCGATCCGGCCAGTTCGTTGGCGCGACGCTGCAGGGCGGGATAGTGGGCGAGCGTCCAGTCGCCCGAGATCGACAGCCGTTCGCCCGCCGCGTCGCGGGTCAGGGTGGCGGAGCCGGGGGCGGATGCCATCGTCATGGAAGGAAGGCTACCTTAGTCCGGACGTGTTGCGCTGCGATTGGCCTTATCTGTCGCCGGACCGGATAATGCGGGGCTGTATCCCACCGCCATCCCCCGCAAGGTACTCCGATGACCGACAAGACCGAACTCAACGCCACCCACCGTGAACTCGGTGCCCGCATGGTCGACTTCGGCGGCTGGGACATGCCGATCGCCTACGGCTCGCAGATCGAAGAACACCACGCCGTCCGCAAGGATGCCGGCATGTTCGATGTGTCGCACATGACGGTCGTCGACCTGACCGGCGAAAAGGTCCGTCCCTTCCTTCGCAAGCTGGTCGCCAACAATGTCGACAAGCTGGCCAAATCGGGCAAGGCGCTCTACACCTGCATGCTCGACGAGAACGGCGGTGTCATCGACGACCTCATCGTCTACTTCCTGCGCGAGGATTTTTTCCGTCTGGTCGTCAATGCGGCGACGCGCGTCAAGGATCTCGCGTGGATCACGAAGCAGGCGTCGGCCTTCGACGTCACCGTCCGTGAGCGCCCGGAGTTCGGCATGATCGCGGTGCAGGGTCCGAACGCCCGACAGAAGCTGATCGGACTGCTCCCCGAGGACGTCCGCGAGAAGGCGACGAAGCTAGGCAAGTTCGCCGCCATCGAGGTCGAAGGTCCCAACGGCATGCCGTTGTTCCTCGCCCGCACCGGTTACACGGGTGAAGACGGCTTCGAAGTCGTCGTACCGAACAGCCGCGTCGTCGAGCTGTGGAATCTGCTGCGCGAGGCGGGCGTCGCCCCGGCGGGTCTGGGTGCGCGCGACACCCTGCGCCTCGAAGCGGGCATGAATCTCTACGGCCAGGACATGGACGAGACGGTCACGCCGTGGGAAGCCGCGCTGGCCTGGACGATCTCGCTCGACGAAGGCCGCGACTTCATCGGCCGTGCCGCATTGGAGTCGCAGAAGGCTGACGGAGTGACGCGCGTCATGGTCGGTCTGGTGATGGACGAGAAGGGCGTGCTCCGTCACGGCCAGAAAGTTCTCACGGCTATCGGCGACGGCGAGATTCTTTCCGGCGGTTTCGCGCCGACGCTCGGCAAGTCGGTCGCCTTCGCCCGTATTCCGGTGGGCGAGCATGGCGACGTGCGCGTGGACATCCGCGGCCGTGAGATCCCGGTGCGCGTGGTCAGGTTCCCGTTCGTCCGTGACGGTCAGCCCATGCCCGGCATCGCCGACTGACGTACACACATATATATATGTCAGCGTGCGGACGCCGCGCCCGGCTCCAGTGACAGGACGGCGTTGCCCGCTGCGCCGTTCTGCAGCAGATATTTGCGCTGCGGCTGGATGACGTAGAAGGTATCCAGATGCGCGACGTCCTCGCCGGACGTGCGGTCATAGATGTGCAGCGTGACGTAGCCGCCGGTGAAGCGGCGCCAGTCCACCAACGGATAGGACCTGTCATACCAGGTCCGGTCCCGCTTGACCCAGGGCAGGGGATGGACTTCGGTCCGCGGCTTGCCGTCTTCACCGGTCCCGGAGACCACGATGAAAATCGACGTCTCACCGAACGCATCGGGACGCTTGTCGTCGCGAAGCAGAAGGCGCCGCAGCATCGTGGTGGCTTCCGGGGTGGGCGAATGACCGGTCGTCACGGCACGCGCGGTCGACGGTACGCTCGCGACCACGGTCAGCAGGAAAAGAAGAAACGTCGTGCGTAGTGGCAGGTGCATCGTTTTGCTCCATGGCAAGAGAGGCCGGGGTGGCGTGCCACCCCGGCCTTCCCGTCAACGCTGGCGGACCTCGTAGGGCGCCAGGACCATTTTCACTTCGCCGCGGGCGCCGATCAGCGGAGCGTTCTTGCTGCCGTAATCGTGTCCACGTTCCAGCACGTAGAAGGAATCGATGTAGTCCGTGCTGTTTTCGAACCACGAACTCTCCATCGCGCCGAGTATCTTCTGGCCGATCCGGGAGATGCCCGCCACGATGAGCGCGGGTGGGGCCGCCGGCGACACGACCAGCGCGGTGTCGCCCACCGCCTCCGTCAGGGCCGACGCCAGCTTCTGGAAGTTGACGTTGCCGTCGTCTTCAAAGAACTGCACGTTGACGTAGTTGGTGCCGAACTGTGTCCAGTTGATCAGGTCCTGTCTCGGCGTGTACCAGCGCTTGTCGTGGTCGAGCCAGGGCATGTCCTGGGTGACAACGACGGGTTTACCGGCGGCATCGACGCCGGACACGACAGCAAACACCTCGGCATCGCCCTGAATGTTGGGCTCGTGATCCTTCTCCAGATAGATTTCCTTGAGGATGGTCAGCAACTCGCCCTTCGTTTCGCCAGCGTCAGCCCGGGCGAAGGTCGTCAGTCGACGACCTGACGAAGCGCCACGCACCGCCTCATTGAGTACGGCCATGCCTGCCTGCACAGCGGCGGTACCGTCGGTTTCCACCAGGAGCATCGGGATGTCGGGCGCCTGGTCGACCGCGAAGCTGTGTCGCTTACCGTCGGGATCGAACGCGACGACCTGTTTCTTGCCGGTCGAACCGTCGCTGGTCACGGCGGCGGTCCAGAAGCCGCGAAGACTCGTGGGTCGCGGATGTGCGCCCAGACCGTGGACACGCACGCTGGCGATATGGCCGAGCTTGCCGTCGAGGCCGCGGAGGTGAACAGTCTGTCGGTCGAGGTCGAGCATGTCGTCCACGACGTCCTGCTTGCCATCGGCGACCGCGGTCTGGGCGTAGTCGTTGAGAATTTCCGCCAACGGGGCCTTGCCGTTACCCAGATGGTCACGGATGGCGGTATCGAGGGCGGGCTGGTGGAGGATCGAGGCGAGGTCGCGTGCCAGCGCGACGCGCGCGTCGCCGGGGGAGGAAACGTCCGTCGCCATCAGCGACGGCGAGAGCGCGACGGCGATGAGGGCTGCGAGGCAGGTCATCCTGGTTTTCCGTGTCATAAGGTTCTCCATGGGGAATGGGGCGGGCGACGTCGGAGGTCGCCTTCGTGGTTCAGCTCGATTTGCCGAGCTGGCTGTCAGCGTATGCCCGTGTGTTCGCTCGCGCTGCGAGCGAAGCCTTAGGTTCACGTAGGGGAGTTCGTAGCCCGAGGGCAGGCGAACGCCCGCAGCCGCGCATGGCGCCCGCGTTTCTCCCAGACGCTTTCGCGAAACGCGCGGACCGGCGACAATTGGCCGTCGCACCAACGCACCCCCCGTCCCGAGACAACGAGGAACACCCCATGAGCGAAATCCCCGGCGATCTGAAATTTGCAAAAACCCACGAGTGGGTCCGCGTCGAACAGGACGGCACGGTCACCGTCGGCATCTCCGACCACGCGCAGAGCGCACTGGGCGATCTGGTCTACGTCGAGTTGCCGGAAGTGGGCAGCAGCGTGCAGGCCGGTCATGGCACGGCGGTCGTCGAGTCGGTCAAGGCCGCCTCCGATATCTACGCGCCGGTGTCGGGCGAAGTGATCGAGGTGAACACGGTACTTTCCGACAAGCCGGAAACGATCAACGAAGATGCGTACGAGGGTGGCTGGATCTTCAAACTGAAGATCGAAGACAAGAGCGAACTCGACGAGCTGATGACCGCCGACGAGTACGCCGAGCACGCCGAGCACGACGACCACTGATCGACTCGCTGACGCTTCACCCCGATGCCGGTCGTCTTCGACCGGCATTTTTTTGTCCGGGAGGGGTCTTCGGCGAAAATTTTTTTTCGCCTCAGTCGTGTTCCGTTCATCCCCGGAATTCGCCTCCCGATGGATGGTGACAGGAGCGACGACGTGCGCTGTCGCGGTGCGATGCGATTGCGGCGTTTTTTTTGAACGAACAAAAAAACGCCTTTATTTAAGGTGTTTTTTGAACCGCATAAGAGATGCGGTGTGTTTTGAATGGAAGTCCATTAGTGCCTTGCTAATGCCGAAGGTGCGTCGGGGATAAACCCGGTGGACTTCCCGATCGTCCGGTATGTGTCCGCAACGTCTTCAATTTAGAGCCAAAATTTATTGACAGCGGAAATGTTCAGGAATAGCTTTTGCGTCAATTGACGGGGAACCCGGAAATGGAAACAGGAAAATTCGTCAGGCCGTATGTGGAGCATGGTTCGAAAGCGGGTGCGGTACGCAAGATCACCGTCTCGATTCCGCTGCACATTCTCCGCCTGCTATCCGATGAACGTACTCGCCGCCAGGTGAACAATTTGAGGCACGCTACGAACAGCGACCTGCTGGTCGAAGCGTTCCTCCACGCTTTTACTGGGCAACCACTGCCAACTGATGAGGAGCTGAAGAGAACTATGGCCACTGCCAAGAAAGCCACTGCCAAGAAGTCCGCCGCCAAGAAAGCGACGAAGAAGTCCACCGTAAAGAAGACGGCCGCGCGCAAGTCGCCGGCGAAGAAGGCTTCGACCCGTAAGGTCGCGGTCAAGAAGGCTGCGACCCGCAAGTCGCCGGCCAAGAAGGCCACCGCCAAGAAGGCTGCGGTCAAGAAGGTCGCCCGCAAGGCGTCCACCCGTAAGGTCGCTGCCAAGAAGGCAGTCAAGAAGGCTTCCGTAAAGAAGGCCTCCGTCAAGAAGACCGCTCGCAAGGCTGCTCCGCGTAAGGCTGCCGCCCCGCGTAAGGCTGCCTCGAAGAAGGTCGCCACGGCGAAGGTCGTTCGCGCGACTAAGACCGCCAGGGCACCCCGGGCCGCCAAGGCCAAGTAAGCGTTACCTTCCAATAAGAAAGTACGTTTCCGAATTATCTCCCCGCGGTGCCCAGCGCGGGGAGACACTTCGAAACCTTGACCCCGGCTTGCCGGGGTTATTCATTGATGGGCTTCGCAGAATACCTACCCCGGAAAACCTCCTAGGGCGTTGCGCTGGATTCACGCGGCCATTACGGTTACCTTGTCGCCACATCGCGCTGCGGGGGACGGGGGGTCCACCGCGTCAAGCCATCAGGGGGCGCGCGCCTTGCGGAGTCGTACGACCGCCATGGATAACCGTCCACCCTTTATCGATCGCCGCCAGCGTGGCGCGGTCAGTCCCGTGACGCTCGCCGTCATCGTCATTGTCGTCGCGCTCGCCGTCGCGGCCTGGTTCCTGATCGTCAAGCCTTACCGCGACGCCCGCGCCGCGGAGACGCCCGCGCCGGTAGCGGCGCAGAAGGCTGCCGCTACCGGCGTGCCCCCGCCGGCCAACGTCGATGCACTCAGCGTCGACCAGCTGCTGGCCGAAGCGCGCACCGCCATGAACGAGCAGCGCCTCGTCGCTCCGGCGGGCAACAATGCCTTCGAGTTCTATATGAAGGTGCTGCAGAAGCAGCCCGGTAACCCGGTCGCCGCCGATGCGCTCCGCGAGACGTTCTCCTATGGCTCCGCTGCCACGGAGCAGACGATCAACCAGCGCGACTTCAATGAAGCGCAGCGCGAGATCGACCTGCTCGCCAAGGCCGACCCCGAGAACTACACCCTGACCATCCTGCGTTCGAAGCTCGACGCACAGCGCAAGACGCTGGACCGCGAGCAGCAGCAGGCGGTGGATGCGCAGAAGGCTCAGCAGGTCGCGCAGCAGAATGCCGCCGCCACGCAGCGTCAGCAGGCCGAACAGGCCGCCGCGGCCATCGAGGCGCAGCGCGCGCAGGCCGCACGCGAGCAGGCGGCTCGTGTCGCTCAGGCGCAGCAGGCAGTGCCCGTCGCTACGCCCGTTGCACGACCGGCCGCCGCGCCGGCTGCCTCGGAGGGCGGGGCCATCAGCGATGCCGTCCTTATCCGTCAGGTCAACCCGCGCTATCCGACCGCCGCGATGCGTGCGAACCAGGAAGGCTGGGTCGATGTCGAGCTGACCGTCGGTCCCGACGGTCGCGTTGCGAACGTCAACGTGGTCGACGCTCAGCCGAAGCATATCTTCGACCGCTCCGCGATCGACGCCGTCAGCCGCTGGGAGTACAAGGCCGCCACGCGCAACGGCGAGCCGATGACCGTCACCCTGCGCCGTCGCCTGCAGTTCAACCTCGGCCGGTAAATCATCACCAGCCGCGCCAAAAAGAAACGGCCCATCGGGGCCGTTTCTTTTTTTGGCTATCGGTCGTATGAAACCGTCACGGCCGCCATAGCCCGGAGGCCTGAACCTCATTCACTCCGGCTTCTTCTTTTTCTTAGAAGCCTTCGCCGGTGCCGTCTTCTTCACGGGCGCCGCCTTGCCTTTCGCTTTGGTTTTCGTGGCGGGTGCCGCCTTGGCCACCGGTGCCGCACGCACGCTCCCTTCGACACCCGCCCAGTCGACGTGGTTGAGCCCGAGCAGGCTGTCGAACACCATCGGCATCAGACCCGCCGGGACCGGACCCGCGCCGTTCCACATGGTCACGACACCGGCGTGATACTTGGGAAAGAAGCCGATCATCGTGCGATAGCCCGAGACCGCGCCCGCATGGAAGATCAGGTCTTCATTGGCGTACTTGAATACGCGCCAGCCCAGCGCGTAGTGCGCGTCGGTGACGCGCGCGCGTCGCCAGGGCAGCGAGTGGACTTCCGACGGCGTGTCCACCTCGGGCGCGTGCAGGACATCCAGCGACGGCGTGGGCAGGACGTCCGGACGTCCACCCATTTGCGCCATCAGCCACTGCTCCATGTCGCGCAGGCTGGCGTTGACGCCGGCGGCGGGGGCGACACGGTAGTAACTGTCGTTGGGCTCGTAGGGAATCCAGTTGTGCGGACCGCCGCGATGCGGGCGTGCCCAGCTCTTGCTGGCTTCGAGCGCGTCGCGGCCATAGCTGGCGGTGGTCATGCCCAGCGGGGCGAAGATTCGACGTTCGACCTGCCGAAAGAAATAATCGCCGGTGGTGGCGTAGATCACGTCGCCGATCATGCTGAAGGCGACGTTCTGATAGCCGTAGCACGCGCCCACCTTGCAGGAGAGGTCCACCTCGTCCAGCTTGCGGACGAGCTCCTCGTAGGGGGCGTCGGCCTCGAGCATGTTGTCGTACGTGTTGCGCGGCAGACCGAGGCGCTGACCGAGGATGTCGCGCACGGTCGCCTGCTGTGCCGCCTCCATGTCCTTGAGCTTGAAGTACGGAATGGTGTCGATCAGCTTGGTGTCCCAGCTGAGGAAACCTTCACGGACGAGCACGGCGGTGACGCCCGTGGCGAAGGCCTTCGACAGCGACGCCAGGCGGAACACGGTTTCCGGGGTGGCGGCTTCCTTCGTCTTCGCGTTGGCGTAGCCGATGGCGCGCTCGTACACGACCTTGTCGTCGACGATCACGGCGGTGACGATCGCGGGGGCGGCGTCGCGGGCTTCGGCCGCGTCCATCCAGCGGTTGTAGTTCTCGATCGTTTCCTTCACGCGCTCCGCAGGCAGCTTTTCCGACGTGGGGTCGACATGAACGACCGGGGGTTTCTGCGGCGGCTTCTGCGGTGTCGGAGCGGCGAGGGCGAAGGGGGCGGTGGCGGCGCAGGCGAGCGCACAGGCCAGCAGGGAGGCGGATCGAAACGACATGCTATTCTCGCGAAAGCGAGGCGTGACGGACACGCCGAAGGGAGGGAAACGTCATGGGATGGATCGTTTTTCTGATCATCGTCGCTGTCATTGTCGTGTACTTCATCGCTGTCTACAACGGACGGGCGGCTTCACGAAAACGGCAACCCGATTCCCCTTCACGATCCGGTCTTCCCGGCGAGCCATGCTAGGCTTCTCGCGCATCCCGCCGACCCCGGACCCACCGTGAACGAACGTCGACCCTTCGCCAGGGACGAGGCGAGGTCCCTCACGCTCTCCGTCATCGCCTTCTTCTTCGTGATGACGTCGTACTACGTGCTCCGTCCGGTGCGCGATCAGCTCGCGGGAGCGGCCGGATCGCAGTCGTTGCCGCAGTTCTACGCGATCGTCTTCGTGGTGATGCTGGCGCTGACACCGGTCTTCGGCTGGCTGGTCTCGCGATTTCCGCGCAAGCTGGTGATCGGCAGCAGCTATGTGTTCTTTGCCGCCTCGATGCTCGCGTTCATTCCGGCCTTCGTCGCCCAGGACCGCATCGGTGCGGTGGCGCTGGGGCGGATCTTCTTCGTCTGGGTCAGTGTGTTCAATCTCTTCGTCGTGTCGCTCTTCTGGAGTTTCATGGCGGATGTCTACCGCAGCCAGCAGGCGCGGCTGATGTTCCCGTTCATCGCGGCAGGCGGCATGGCGGGCGCGCTGCTTGGTCCCTTGCTGACGCGGCTGCTCGTCCAGCGCCTCGGGGTGCCCGCGATGCTCGTCGTCTCCGCGGCGTTCCTGCTGCTGGCGCTGGGTGCGCTGCTCGCGCTTTCGGCACGGCGTGACCTGAACGATGAAAGCGAAGGCGCGCCGGTCGGCGGTTCGATCCTGCAAGGCGCGAAGGCGGCGTTCTCGCAGCCGTTCCTGCGGTACATGCTCGTGCTGATGCTGCTTGGCGACGGCATCGCCACCATGGGCTACACGCTGATGGCGGATTACACCAAGGGACATTTCGCCGACAACGCGGCACGCACGGCCTTCTATGCCGATCTCGATCTGTGGACCAACTGCTTCGGTGCGTTGCTGCAGCTGACGCTCACCCCGCTGATCATGCGCGGGCTGGGCGTGGTCTGGGCCATGGTTCTGCCGGCGCTGGTCAATATGGTGCTGCTGCTCGGCCTGTCGGTGCTCGGACTGATCGACCTGCATGTCTTCGGCTGGACGGTGCCGGTGATCGCGATCGTGCTGGTCGGCTCGCGCGGCATGACCTACGGCATGACCAAGCCGGCGTCCGACGCGCTGTACACCCGCACGCCGCGCGAAGTGCGCTACAAGGGCAAGAACTTCATCGAGACCGCTGTCTGGCGCTTCGGCGACCTGGTGGTGACGTCGGGCCTCGTCGCCATACGTGGCGCGGGTGTGGGCATCACGGCGATCGGCCTGACCGCCGCGGGTCTCGCCTGCGTGGCGGCCGAGATGGGCCGGCGTGCGGCGAAATCGCCCGACCTGCTACCCGAGCAACGCGACGACGCGACCCGGTCTAGCTCGTGATGTAGCTCTCGAGCTGATTGATGGTCTCGCGCTGTTCGGAGATCACGGCTTTGACCAGATCGCCGATGGACACGACGCCCACGAGCCTCGTGCCGTCGAGCACGGGCAGGTGGCGAAGTCGCCCGTCGGTGCACAGCCGCATGCATTCATCCACCGTGGCGTCGCTGGCGACCGTGATGACGCTGGCCGTCATGATCTCGGCCACCGGGGTGTCGCGCGACGATCGGTCCTTCAGGATGACCTTGCGCGCATAGTCGCGCTCGGAAACGATGCCGACCAGTTCACTGCCTTTGATGACCACCAGCGCGCCGACGTTCTTATCCGCCATTTGCCGGATCGCCTCGTAGACCGAGGCATCGGGCGCCACGGCGTAGACGGCTTTGCCCTTGCCTTCCAGGAGATGCTTGACCTGCTGCATGCTCGACTCTCCGCTGCCGCGCGGCGTGCCGCCGCGAGGAGATCAGTCTACGCCGGGTGCGCGCGGGCGAGGGTAAGGATCAGGTGAAGAGGGCGCGCCGCGCCGCGACTCGACGTAATAGATCGGCCGTCGCTTGGATTCCGCGTAGGTGCGGCCGATGTACTCGCCGATAACGCCCAGCGCCAGCAGCTGGGCGCCGCCCAGGAACAGGATCACGACCAGCAGCGTGGGGTAGCCGCGGACGGGGTCGCCCCAGATGCATACCTTGAGCAGCACCCATACGCCGTAGAGAAAGGCCAGGCCCGCGGCGGACACCCCGAGCCAGGTGGCGATACGCAGGGGTGCCGTGGAGAACGAGGTGATGCCCTCGACGGCGAGGTTGCCCAGGCGCCAGTAATTCCACTTGGTCGTACCGGCGTGGCGCGCGTCGCGGTGATACACCACGGAGGTCTGCCGGTAGCCGATCCACGCGAAGAGTCCCTTCATGAATCGCTGGCGCTCGCGCAGGCCGTGCAGTGCCTCGACCGCGCGGCGCGAGAGCAGGCGGAAGTCCCCCGTGTCGCGCGGAAGCGGTGTGTCGGCCACCCGCTCCATGAGGCGATAGAACGCCGCCGAGGTGAACTTCTTGAAGCGCGTCTCGCCGTCGCGCTCGCCGCGGGTCGCGTAGACGACGTCGAAGCCTTCGCGCCAGCGGGCGATGAGGGTGGGGATCAACTCGGGGGGATCCTGCAGGTCCGCATCGATCACGACGACCGCGTCGGCGTCCGCGGCATCGAGACCGGCGGTCATCGCGGCCTCCTTGCCGAAGTTGCGCGACAAGCGCAGGGCGACGACGCGCGCATCCGCCTGGGCGATGCGCTCGATCAGCGACCAGGTCTCGTCGCGGCTGCCGTCGTCGACGTAGATCACCCGCGCATCCGCGTCGAGCCCGTCGAGCACCGCGGCGATACGCGCGTGGAAGTCGTCGATGACCTGCGCTTCGTTATATGCCGGGACGACGATGGCCAGTGAATACGTCATGGTGGCGCTCAGCGTACGCGACCGGCGACGGGGGCCGGGCGAGTGAGATAGGCCGGGCCGCCGAGCTGGCTCATCTGCTGCGAGATCCACGCCGCGCGACGCTGGACGTAAGCGCTGGGCGCCTCGACGTGGAAGCGGCGGGGATTGGGCAGGACGGCCGCAAGCCGGGCTGCCTGCGGCACACCCAGGCGATCGGGCGTGGTGTGAAAGAAGGTGTCGCTCGCGGCGCCCACGCCGTAGATGCCGTCACCGAGCTCCACGATGTTCATGTACACCTCGAGGATGCGCTGCTTCGGCCACAAGGCCTCGATGAGCACGGTGAAATAGGCCTCGGCACCCTTGCGCACGAAACTGCGGCCGTTCCACAGAAACAGGTTCTTGGCGACCTGCTGGCTGATCGTGCTGGCCCCGCGCAGGCGCTTGCCCTCGTCGGCCGCATCGATCGCGTCCTGGATGGCATCGACGTCGAAGCCGTGGTGATAGGGGAATTTCTGGTCTTCGCCAGCGACCATGGCCAGGCCCACCTGGGGCGATACGCGCTCCCATGGCACCCAGTGGTGACGATAGGTGAAACCGGTTTCTCCGGTGACCAGCGCGGCCACCCGTCGCTCCATGATCATCGCGCTGGTCCACGGCTGCACGAAGCGCAGCACGAACACCACCAGGACCGACAGTGCGACCCACGAGACGATGAGCAGGCCGGCGAGATGGACGATGCGGCGGGGCAGCGAGCGGGACGTCGGGCTCATGAGGGCACGCGGAAGGAGGATGGCGCAGTATAAAGGGCCTGTGCCCATGCAGGCTTGTCGCCGGGCCGACCCATCCCCATCTCCCGTCGGATCACCAGGAGGCCACCGTGACCGATTCGATCGTCGATACCCTTGCGTCCGAGGACGTGCTGCACCGCTTCCTGCTCGAGAAGGCGGGTGTGCGCGGCGTACTCGTGCGGCTCGGCGCCAGCTGGCAGGACATCGCCTCCCGCGTCGATTACTCCGCGGAGCTTCGAGACACGCTGGGGCAGGCCGTCGCGGCATCCGCGCTGCTGACCGGCAACGTCAAATTCGAAGGCTCGCTGTCCCTGGAGTTCAAGAGTCAGGGGGCGCTGCGCCTCCTCTTCGCGGAATGCACCGACAAGGGCCGCCTGCGCGGGCTGGCGCGATTCGACGAGGGCGATATGCCGGTGACGGACGGCAAGCTCGATCTGAGCGAGCTGCCCGACGCCGCGCTCGCCATCACCATCGGCCAGATCGACCGCGGCCGCTACCAGGGGCTGGTCGACCTCGACACGTCGTCCCTCGCCGAGGCGCTGGAAAACTACTTCCAGCGGTCGGAGCAGCTGCCCGCGCGCATTCTTCTCGCGGCAGATGGCGTGCACGCGGTTGGCCTCATCCTGCAACCGGTAGCGGGAGAGGGCGGACACAGCGCCGCCGAACAGGACGACGACGCCTGGGAGCGTGTCGGTCACCTGACGGCCACGCTGAGCGCCAGCGAGATGCTGTCGACGCGTCCGGAGGAGCTGCTGTTCCGCCTTTACCACGAGGAAACCGTGCGCCTGTACGAGCCCAAGCCGCTCGCCTTCGGCTGCACGTGTTCACAGGAACGCGTGGAAGGCATGCTGCGCGCGCTGGGACGCGACGAGGTCGAGGCGACCCTCGAGGATCGCGACGGCGAGATCGAGGTGATCTGCGAGTTCTGCGCCACGCGGTACGTGTTCGATCGCGTGGATGCGGAGCGTCTGCTCACGCAGGCCGAGACCCCTCCCGCTCCCTCGACACTGCAGTAAAACGCGCTCAGGCATCCAGCGACAGTGGCGCTCCCAGCCACTTGCTCGCCGGCTGCGGCTGCGCGAACAGAAACCCCTGGCCGAAGCGGCAGCCGATACGCTGCAGCACCCGCATCTGCGATTCGGTTTCGATGCCCTCGGCGATCACCTGCATGCGCAGCGAGTCCGCCAGCGCCTGGATGGCCCGGACGACTGCCGTGCTATGCGCCTGATCGTCTTCGGCCGGAAGCTCGATGACAAACGACCGGTCGATCTTCAGCGTCTCGATCGGATACTGATGCAGATAGCTCAGTGACGAGTACCCGGTACCGAAGTCGTCCAGCGCGATGCCGACACCGTGCTCGCGCAGGTGCTCGAGAATGCGTTTGACCTGCGCGGGATTCTCCAGCAGCGCGCGCTCGGTCACCTCGACGCGAATGCAGCGCGCGGGTACGCCGTGCTGCGCGAACAGGTCCAGCAACCGCTGGTCGAGATCGGCCGAGCGGAAATGACTGCCCGACACGTTGATGCTGATGAAGCCCTCGTCGCGCGTGAGCGCACGGGCCTGTCGCGCCACCTGCTCGAAGATCTGCCAGTCGATGGCTTCCGAACAACCGGTGTCCTCGGCAACCGCGAGGAATTCGCCGGGCGGCAGCAAGCCGCGCTCGGGATGGCGCCAGCGCAGCAGCGCCTCGTAGCCGACGACGCGCAAGGTCGCCAGTTCGACGATCGGCTGGAAGAACGGCACGAATTCATTGCGGGTGATCGCCCGCCGAAGGTCGCCCTCGAGCTCGAGCAGCGAAAGCGCTTCACGGCGCAGGCGATCATCGAAGACGGCGGCGCGATGGCGTCCCTCGTCCTTCGCGCGATACATGGCCGAATCGGCGTCGCGCAGCAGTTCTTCCGGTCGCGTGTATTCGGGCGTCGGCAGCGCGATACCGATGGATGCGGAGGTGAAGATCTCCTTCGCGCCCAGGCGGAAGGGCGTCTGCAACTGCGCGATGATGCGCTCCGCGATATGCGTGGCCGCCTGCGGATCGGTGATGCCCTCGACCAGCACGGCGAACTCGTCGCCGCCCAGGCGCGCGACGACGTCGCGCGTCTTCAGGCAGGCACGCACGCGCCCGCCGACCTGAAAGAGGAGATCGTCGCCGACCAGGTGACCGACCGAGTCGTTGATCACCTTGAAGCGGTCGAGGTCGATGAAGAGCACGGCAAAAAGTTCGCCCGGGTTCTCGCGGTAATGGTTGAGCGCCTGCTCGAGTCGCTGCAGGAGTAGCGTGCGGTTGGGCAGGCCGGTAAGCGAGTCGTGCAGGGTTTCGTATTTCAGCCGGCGTTCGACGCGTTCGCGCTCGGCGATCTGCTCGCGCAGGTCACGGTTGGCCAGCGCCAGGGCACGGGTGCGCTCGGTGACGCGTCGCTCGAGGCTGGCGTAGGCCTGCTTCAGCGATTCGGTCGTGTACTTGCGCTGCAGCGCGTTGGCGATGTGGTAGCTGACGAACGTCAGCAATTCCTGGTCGCGCGCGCTGTACGTGTGTTCGGGCGAATAGCTCTGCACCGCGAGCACGCCCATCGACTTCTCGTTCCAGATCAGCGGAACGCCCAGCCAGTGCAGTGAGCGCGCGCCGCTGGTGGAAAGGACCTGGTCGCGATTGAGGCGGTCGATCTCGTCGCGATCGGCCAGCAGCGCCTTGCCGTTACGCAGCACGAATTCGGTGAGGCCACGCCCCAGTTCGCGCGGCTCGCGCACGCCGTCGAGTTCGTCGACGGAGTAGGGGAAGGTCAGCTTGTTCTGATCCTCCGAGAGCAGCGCGATGTAGAAGTTGCGCGCGTAGAGCAGGCCGCCGATGACGCGATGCACGGCGGCGTAGAAGTTCTCGATACTGTCCGACGTATTGGCCAGCTCGGCGATACGGAACAGCGCCGCCTGCAGGCGTTCGCCGCGCTGGCGCTGCAGGACCTGCTGACGCAGCACGCGGTTGGCCTCACGCAGGGCGGCGGTTCGCGTGGTCACGCGTCGCTCGAGTTCCTCGTGCGCCTGGCGCCGTTCGAGCGCCGTCTGCACGTGCTGCGCGACATAGGTGAGGAGTTCGCGGTCGTTTTCGGTGTAGCGCGTGTCGTCGCGATAACTCTGCACGACCAGCGCACCCACCACGTCGTCACCGCGCTTCATCGGTACGCCGAGCCAGTCGTCGCTGGGCGGCCCGATGGCCACGCGCGGACCCGGGAGGCTCTTTTCCAGTTCGGAGCTGGCGCCCATCATCGAACGCCCGCTCTGCAGTACGTGCCAGGTCAGCGAATTCTCGATCGCATCGATCAGACGGATGCCTTCGGGATCCGGCATGTCGTCGTCGACCGTATCGACGAAATACGGAAAGCGTACGGTCCGGTTTTGCGCGTCGTAGAGGACGATGAAGAAGTTCTCGGCATACATGAGGCTGCCCACGATGCTGTGCAGCGCACTCATCATGTCCTTCATGTTGTGCTCGGCACCCGCCTGCTCGGCGATGGCGTAGAGCGCGCGCTGCAGCCGTTCGGCCTGCGCGAGGCGTGAGATCGCCTCGTAAAGATTGGCGGTCTCCGCAAGCTGGCGCAGTCGGGCCGAGGCAAGCCTGCCCAGCCAGGACACCATGTCGGTCCAGGCGGAAGCGTCCCGGTCGTCGGTGCCGAAGCCCAGCGTGCGACCGGACTGCGGGTCGACAGCGAGGTCCAGCGTGGTGCCGGCCGCCATCGGCGCATCGTCGACACGTAGCCATGCGACCCGGGCATCGGGCAGCAAACAGCGCGCGAACGCCTCGCACTCGTCGCGGACCCCATCGGCATCGGCCGCTCTCAGCAGGCGCTCGACGGCGTCATGCAGCGGCTCGACCTCCCCGGTGCCGGGCGTTTGCGATGTCGGGCTTTGGGATGGAGCTATGGTCATCGCCTGACGAAGATTCCGGTCGTGGTCGGGCCAGTCTATATGTGTTAACGCAACCGTGCGAAGGCCCTCGCAGGTTGCTTAACCCGTTGCGCCCCACGCGCCCCGGTTCCTCCCGTCGTACTAAACGGCAGGTAATCTTTTTCCTGAACCTCGACCCTCCCGGGGTGTTAGTAAAAAGTAAAACGGGGTATAGTCGGGTCGTTCTCGCCGGGCTGAAGGCGAGGGCAAGGGGAGGAAACCTTCAGCCGCTTACGACCAGACCCGACATGCGCCGATCCTTACTCACGTTGCTACTTCTGATGCCGCTCGCCGCGGCAGGTCAGAGTGCGTCGGTGGGTCCGGACGCCACGGCGTCCCGTCTGCTGGCCAAGCAGCCGGATGCCTACGCGCAGACGAGCCAGGGTTCCTTGCCGCTGTGGCGCGCCCCCGATGGCCGGATGCTCGCCATCCAGGCCGACGATCGCGCCGATCCCAGCAAGCCGTTGGCCCTCCACGCGGTCGATGCCGGCCCTTTCCTGTCCAGTGGCCTGCAGTACGATCTCGGCCCGCGGCTCCAGGCCCATGCCAGTGTCAGCGGGCAGGGCTGGGCGAATTCGGCCGAATCCTGCGCCGCCGCGGCGCCGGGTGGGCTCGACAACCGTTGCTACACGCCGGGTGCGCCGCCGCGCATTGTCGGCAGCGAAGTCGGCGCGACCTACCGTGGCACGGGTTACAGCCTCGGTCTGGGCGTCGGTTCGAGCCGTCCGACGGGTGGTGGCGCGGCGCTCCCGCGCGTTCTGCCGGGCCTGTCTACCGCATCGGGCCTTCCCATCAGCGCCCTTTCGTCCAGCACCGAGCTCAATGCCCATGGCAGGGTCGATCTCGGTGCGCGCAGCGGTATAGACGTCGGCGCCAGCGTCGGCCGCATCCGCCTGCTGCCGGGCAATCTGCTGGGCATCGGCTCGGTCGACCAGAAAGCGCTGAGCTTCGGCGTCGACCGCGGCTCCGTGTCGGGCGCCATCACCGGCCGCACCATGCAGCCGGAAGCCAACATCGTGAATGGCCTGAACCCGGATCGCCGCTGGAGCGCGGTGGACCTCGGCGTCACCTTCCGCCTGCCATGGCGTGGTGAGCTCTCGGTCGGTGCACAGAACGTCTGGTCCTCGGGCAACGCCCCCGCGAGTCCGGCGGGTCCAGAGCCCGACTCCTCGCGAACGCCTTACGTCCAGTACCACCAGGACCTCTGAACGAACCCGCCGCAAGGCGGGTTCTTCGTTTATGGCGCTCCGGATGGCAGCCGATCGCGAGAGCCAGCCCTGCTGGCGATCCCGCGGCGGCTGGTCGGCTGGCCGGCTTGGCGGCAATGGCCGGGCTCGGCTCGGCTTGCGCCATCGCGTTGGCCTTGTCGCGGCGTGCGGTGTTGCGTTGAAGAGCCGGCGGGGGTGACCCTCGAGGCCACCCCTGCGGCGACCCCTCAGGGAAGGGCCGCTACCGCGGCCGTATTTCAATGGCCTTCGGCCGGGTCGGGCTCCGACTGGGGGTTTTCGAGTCGGCTGTCCCTGCCTCCCCGAAAACGGCCGGTCATCCCTGACC